>NZ_JBFRRH010000073.1:0-81657 GCF_041472995.1 Vibrio sp. 10N.261.46.A3
TTAAATTGTTAAAGAGCTTTTCCTTTTTGAGCTTCGCTCAAATCGGACGGCCATTTTAGCGATTTAAGTTTTAGTGTCAACCACTATTTTCAAAACTTTTTTCAAGCGCTTAGCTTGGCTAATTTGACCTGCTGATTCGTTTTGTTTTCTGTTGAAGCCATCCCGTGTCAGCGAGGTGGCATTATAGAGATTTCGATCACACTGGCAAGCCCTTTTTGAAGTTTTTCTTACTTTTTTGATTGTTCGAGCGTTTTTTGTTCAAAACACCCCATTTTCACTAGTATTCTCCTTAATTAAGGGCTTAAGGTACCTATATAAAGGAGGATTTATGAGTTCAATACGCAGTTATAAAGGAATATCCCCTCAGATTGGACAAGGTGTCTATATAGATACAAGTTCAGTACTGGTTGGTGATATCAAAATCGATAACGACTCTAGCGTGTGGCCTTTGGTTGCAGCTCGAGGGGATGTGAACCACATTCATATTGGAGAGAGAACGAATATCCAAGATGGTAGTGTCTTGCACGTCACCCATAAGAATGCAGAAAACCCTGAGGGTTATCCTCTATTAATAGGTAATGATGTCACTATCGGACATAAAGTAATGCTGCATGGCTGCACGATTGAAGATCGTGTACTTGTGGGTATGGGAGCGATCGTGTTGGATGGCGTGATTATCCAAAAAGAAGTGATGATTGGTGCTGGTAGCTTGGTGCCGCCAAACAAAGTACTTGAAAGCGGTTATCTCTATGTAGGAAGCCCAGTAAAACAAGCTCGCCCATTAAATGATAAAGAGCGAGCCTTTTTACAGAAATCAGCTGACAACTATGTTCAGAATAAAAATGACTATCTAGACTCTGTGCTTCCAGTCTAAAGCGCTTTGATCTGAATCCGATTAGAGGAGTCATACTCCTCTTCTTCTATTAACTCTTCCGCTAGCTCTTCAATATCGAAACGTAACTCTGAAAAGATAGCTAAAGCTTGATCGCCTTCTTCTATATCTTTACCTGCCATTCGTGATAATTCCTCAATAGACATGGCACATTCAATTAATGCGCCCGACTGTTGTGCTGGGAAGGTGATTGTTCGACTCTCTTCATCCCAATCTTGGATATCAGGAAATAGAATTGATTGGTTCATTTTTTATAAATACCTCATTACATCTCTAGGTTTTTACGTAATTCTCTTAAAATCTGTTTTGTTCCCGGACGAAGACCACGCCAAAGCATAAAGCTCTCTGCTGCCTGCCCCACTAGCATACCCAAACCATCATAAGCAGCATGAACACCATTATCTAATGCCCATTGATTGAATACTGTGGTTCCAGATCCATAAACCATGTCATAAACGGCGCTAGTAGAATTGAAAATCACCTCAGACACTTCAGGAAGCTGCCCGCTTAGACCAGATGAGGTAGAGTTAATAATGACATCAAAGCCTTCATTAACATCACTTAGCCCCATCCCCTTGATGTTGCCATGCGACGAAAACATCTCAGCCAGAAGTTCAGCCTTGGAGCTGGTTCGATTAGCGACCACCAGCTGTTGTGGCTTTTGGTCGAGAAGAGGTTGAATCACTCCTCTCGCAGCACCACCAGCGCCAAGAAGAAGAACACGTGCTCCTTTTAGCGTGACTTGATGTTGAAGCAGGTCTTGAACTAAGCCCTCACCATCGGTGTTATCACCAATGATCTCTCCGTCATCTAACTTCTTAAGGGTATTTACGGCACCAGCTAGTTCAGCTCTCTCAGTTAGGCGATTGGCAAACTGATAGGCATCTTCTTTAAAAGGCGCTGTGACATTACACCCTCGACCACCTTCGCTGAAAAACGCTTGGGCAGCAGTGATAAATTCACCGTGCTCTGGCTGTAATGCTGTATAGGTAAGTTGTTGGCTGGTTTGGCGAGCAAATAATGTGTGAATGAATGGCGATTTGCTTTGCCCAATAGGGTTACCGAAAACGGCATAACGATCTACTTGCTGTGTCATATCCTTACCTAACAGAAATAAAAAAGGGTCATCTATATAGATGACCCTATCACTATCCCTATAAGGAAGGAAGAACTACCAAACTCGAGGCTTTAGGTAGTAGCTATAAAGCAGAGCTTCCGGTGAACCCGCTTGTGGTTCGTAGCGGTATTCCCAGCGAGCCAATGGCGGCATCGACATCAATATAGACTCTGTGCGACCACCGCTTTGTAAACCAAATAGGGTGCCACGGTCATACACTAGGTTAAATTCAACATAGCGGCCACGACGGTATAGTTGGAAGTCACGCTCACGTTCGCCATAAGGTGTCTCTTTGCGTCGTTCTACAATTGGTAAGTACGCCGCAGCAAAGCCCTCACCGACCGCCTGCATGTAAGCAAAGCTCTTATCGAAGCCCCACTCATTTAAGTCATCAAAGAACAAACCACCCACACCACGTGTTTCATCTCTATGTGGAAGATAGAAGTACTTATCACACCATTCTTTGTGCTCTTGATAAACATCGTCACCAAATGGCGCACAAAGATCTTTGGCTGTTTGATGCCAAGATTGGCAGTCTTCGTCGACAGGATAAAATGGCGTTAAGTCAAAACCACCACCAAACCACCAAATCGGGTCTTCCCCTTCTTTTTCCGCAATGAAGAATCGAACGTTCGCGTGTGAGGTTGGGATATATGGGTTTTTAGGGTGGATAACTAATGAAACCCCCATAGCCTCAAACTTACGTCCGGCCAATTCAGGGCGATGAGCTGTAGCTGAGGCAGGCATAGCCTTACCCGCTACGTGAGAGAAGTTAACCCCACCTTGCTCAAATACCGCACCGTTGGTCATCACACGAGTTCGACCACCGCCACCCAGGCGCTCGCCAGGTTCACGCTGCCATGCATCTTCTTCAAACAGTGCTGTGCCATCAGCTTGTTCAAGCTGCTGGCAAATCGAATCTTGTAGGCTCAGTAAAAACTGCTTTACTGCTTCTTTATCAATTGCTGACATCTTTCTTCCTCTGCAGGGTTTAACCCTGTCTTAATATTTTCGACGTTTTTGCATCTCTAATTTCGCTTGGCTTCTCACGGCCACCCGTTTGACCTTCTAAAATAGCCACCAAATGTTGGCCAAGTTGCTGCTGAACTTCTTCAGTCGTCATACAAGGCGGCTCGCCGGTCAGGTTAGCACTGGTAGAGGTTAACGGCTTACCAAACTCATTACACATTCTTTGAACCAAAGGGTGATCAGTCACTCGTACCGCGATGGAATCAAACTGACCACTTACCCAGTCAGTAACTTTGCTGCTGGTTGGCATGATCCAAGTGACAGGACCTGGCCATGTCGATTTCACTGTTGCCAACTGTTCTTCCGTCAATTGGCTTTCATCAATGTAAGGTAACAGTTGCTCGTAACTCGCAGCAATTAAGATCAACCCTTTCTCGATCGGTCGTTGTTTTAGGTCGAGTAATTTCTTGATGGCTTGTGGATTATCGGGATCACAACCGACCCCAAAAACGCCTTCGGTCGGGTAAGCAATGACTTCACCTTGTTGTAATGCCTGCAAAGTATGTTGAAAGTTATCCACGGGTTGCCTCATTAATTCAGTTATCTAACTCACTAAGTGTACAAATTATCATTCACTGTGACTAAAGCTATTTGTTTATAAAATGTATCAATTAACAACTTAGACTGACGCAAACGTTTTCCTTAAGCAATTTTACCCGTATAATGCGCGCAAAATATCTAATCACTAATTAAATCGTACCTGAAGGAGTTTGAGATGACTGTCGGTATTATCATGGGTTCTAAATCTGATTGGCCAACAATGAAGCTAGCTGCAGAAATGTTGGATCAGTTTGGCGTGGCGTACGAAACAAAAGTGGTTTCTGCTCACCGCACACCTCAGTTGCTTGCAGACTACGCAACCAGTGCGAAAGAGCGCGGTATTAAAGTGATTATTGCTGGTGCTGGCGGTGCAGCGCACCTTCCGGGCATGGCTGCTGCTTTCACAAGCGTACCAGTTCTGGGTGTTCCAGTTCAGTCTAAAGCACTGAAAGGCATGGACTCTCTGCTTTCTATCGTGCAGATGCCAAAAGGTATCGCGGTAGGTACTTTGGCTATCGGTGAAGCTGGCGCTGCCAATGCAGGCATCCTAGCGGCTCAAATCATTGGTACACACAATGAAGAAGTAATGGCAAAAGTAGAAGCGTTCCGTTCTGAGCAAACAGAAACGGTTCTGGCTAATCCAAACCCTGCAGAGGACTAATTCCCATGCATGTTCTTGTGTTAGGCGCGGGCCAACTTGCTCGCATGATGTCCCTAGCTGGGGCACCGCTGAATATTGAAATTTCTGCTTTTGATGTTGGCAGCAAAAATATTGTTCACCCATTAACGCAAGCGATTCTGGGCAACGGCTTAGAAAATGCGATTGAGCGTGCGGACGTCATTACTGCTGAATTCGAACATATTCCTCACGATGTACTTGAGGTGTGTGAACGCAGCGGTAAGTTCTTACCGACAACAGAAGCAATCAAAGCTGGCGGTGACCGTCGCCTTGAAAAAGCCCTGTTAGACGAAGCGAACGTGAAAAATGCCAAATACTACGTGATCAACTCTCGCCAAGACTTTGAAGCTGCGATCGCTCACGTTGGCTTACCAATGGTATTGAAGAGCACACTTGGCGGTTACGATGGCAAAGGTCAATGGCGCTTAAAGACATTAGACAATGTTGACGCGACTTGGACAGAAATGGCTGAGTGCATTGCCGCAACAGACAACCAAGCCATTGTGGCTGAAGAGTTTGTTCCGTTTGACCGCGAAGTATCACTGGTTGGTGCTCGTGGTACCAATGGCGAGATTCAAGTGTATCCACTGGCAGAGAATGTTCACACCGACGGCGTGTTGAGCTTATCAACAGCCATTGATGACATTGAACTGCAAGAGCAAGCGAAAACCATGTTCACCGCAGTTGCAGAACGTTTGGACTACGTTGGCGTGCTAGCTCTTGAATTCTTTGATGTTCAAGGTTCACTGCTGGTTAATGAGATTGCACCACGTGTTCATAACTCTGGCCACTGGACGCAACAAGGCGCAGAGACTTGTCAGTTTGAAAACCACCTGCGTGCAGTGTGTGGCATGCCACTAGGTAGCACTAAACTGATTCGTCCAACCGCAATGATCAACATTCTTGGTGAAGATACTCTTCCTGAAGCAATTCTGGCTCAAGGTGGCTGTCATGTTCATTGGTATGGCAAAGAGAAGCGTGCAGGTCGTAAGATGGGCCACATTAACGTGAGCGCTGACTACAACGCAGAGCTACAAAGAGCATTGTGCTCATTGGCTGACATTCTTGATAAGCAAGCCTACCCAGCTGTGCATGAGTTTGCTGAGCAGATGAAGTAAGCCGACATTGGCTTATTGATATAAAAAGTTCATTGGATATAGAAACGGCGCTCATTGAGCGCCGTTTTTTGTGTCTATAATATCGAGTTATTGAGATTGAATGTGGTGACACTTGCGATCAGCGCATTGCTTCTTGGTACCACTGGCTGTTTTCTTCTCAAGTAACAGCGGGAACTGGCACTGTTCACAACGACCTATAACAGGTGGCTGATTAACGGCAAACTTACACTTAGGGTAGTTATCACACGCATAGAAGGTTTTGCCATAGCGAGATTTACGCTCAACCAAGTGGCCTCGACCACACTCAGGGCAGGCAACAAGTGGCTGCTCTTCAGGTTGTTCTTTCGGTTGATCCAAAGATTCAATGTGATTACACGTTGGGTAACTACTACAACCAATGAACATCCCAAAGCGACCTTGCCTTAATACCAATTCGTTTTGGCATTTAGGACACGGAACGCCCAGCTCTTTCACCACATGACCATCATTTTGATGAAGAGGCTTGATGTAATCACAGCTCGGATACTGCTTACAGCCTAAAAATGGGCCGTGCTTACCATGGCGAAGCTGAAGCTCCCCACCGCACTGTGGACATGGTTCATGCTCTAACGCATGTTCATGTGCTGAAAAAAGCTGATTATCAATCTTACTACTCATGACAAGCCTGTATTAATGCAAGATACCTTGCTCTTTGGTGTACAACAGCTCTTCCATTTGCGTGTAAGCACTTTCATTACCCGGCACATTAAATAGCACCATTAAGATAATCCATTTCAGATCATCCAATTCAAATTCGTTGGTCTCAAGCCCCATCACACGATCAATCACCATTTCACGAATCTCTGTCGTGAGCACGTTGATCTGCTCAAGGAACAATAAGAAGCCTCGACACTCCATATTAATACGTGAAATCTCTCGACTGGTATAAACACGCATCGAGGTATTGGAGCACATAGTAATCGCCGCTTGGTTGTCAGTATCTTGCAGTGCAGCAAGATCTTCTAACCAATGGAGGGCCTTGTAAATATCATCTTGGTGAAACCCTGCTCGAAGAAGCTCATCTTCCAGTTCGTCTTGATCCACCTGCAATTCAGAATCGCTATGGATGTAGGTTTCAAACAAGTACATCAGTATGTCCATCATCATAGCTAGCCTCTCCCCTTTCGAATATAGCCACCGGAAACTGCAACAACATGCCCTAAGAGCTCAAGCTCTAAAAGCTGCATCATGACCTCATGCACAGGTATATGGGTTCTCTGTGCCAAAATATCAACGGGTGTCGCCTCTAATCCTACGTTAGCTAACAGCTGTGGAAATGGCAATTGTTCATTTTCACTCTTGTTCGACGTAGGTTCGAACAAACTGGGCTGCTGATCTATAGACCAGTCTAACAGACTCTTTATTTCAATTAGAACATCTTGAGCGCTCTGTACCAAACATGCCCCAGCCTTAATTAAACTGTTGCCCCCGCGACTGGTTGGGTTATGAATCGAACCGGGAAGCGCAAACACTTCGCGACCTTGCTCCATCGCATAACGCGCCGTAATCAGAGAACCGCTTTTCTCAGCCGCCTCAACGACGAGAGTCCCCAAAGACAACCCACTTATAATACGGTTACGGCGAGGGAAATGTTCAGGTCGTGGCTTAGCGCTTGGGCGGAATTCAGAGATCAGCGCGCCATTCTCACAGATCCTATCGGCTAAATTTCGGTGTCGCGCAGGGTAAATAGAATCCAAGCCAGAACCCAACACAGCAAAAGTTTCCCCTCCTTTATCTAGAGCACCATCATGAGCGTAACCATCAATACCAAGCGCTAAGCCACTGGTGACAATCAAACCGTTTTGGACAAACTCTTTAGCAAAGGACTTCGCGGTTTGCAGCCCTTCGAGACTGGCGTTTCGACTGCCAACCATCGCGATTTGAGGCTCAATCAGCTTTTCGACATGACCTTTAACGAAAAGCACACTTGGTGCGGAGGCGGTCTCGTTCAGCAGTTTGGGATAATGAGGACAATTAGGGGTAATGATGTGATGGTTGGGCTGCCTTGCTTGCCACGCCAGGCAAGCCTCCACTTCTCTAGAGGCTTGCTGTCTTAAGTAGGATATTTGCTTGGCTGACAAACCAATCGCTTGCAGCTGCTGGCTGGAGTAACCAACAATATTCGATGGGGAATCAACACTCAGCAGACGAGAAAGACGCTTACCACCCAGTTGCGGAACAAAGCTCAGCGAGAGCCAAGCGATCAGTTGTTGCTCACTCACTCGGTGCCCTTAACCTCTTCTGTCAACGCAAGATCCAAAGGCGATACCGCCAGAATGTCATTGCTAACCGGCTTGGAGCTTTGAGTGATCAACGCCAAGCTAAAATACTCGTAAGGGCGAATGACCATCAAGCTACCGAGTGAGGTACTTGGCAACTGCACCTTATCGCTCGCCGCTGACTCTTGATAGCTGTATTCACCTTGCTTACCAAACACCACAGCACCGCTTTCGCTAAGCGTAAACATAGAGCCTTGGCGAAGATTGGCCTGTGAGCCTTTGTTGATAACAACGACCTGATTCTTTGCGCTGTATTGGCTGCCATCTAATGAACCCAAGATATTAGCAAACTGCCCCGCCGCACTAGGCGCTGGATAAAATGTGGTTGAGAGCTTCACCTGATCAACACCAAGCTCCGGTAACACGAGATCGTTAAGCAGTACCTCTTGCAGTTGAGTCTCTATCTGTAAGCTACTGAACTCAGCGTCCACTTCTTTTAAGCGTGCCGTGGCGACCAAACGCAACGAGGTCATACTCGCTTGAGGTTGCTGTCGCTGGTAGGTTGCAACGGCGCGGTAGATACCCCACTTTTGATGTTGTTGGTTGCCCGAGATAAACAACCGGTCTTCACCCGATAAGAATCTCTTTCCATCACTCGTCCCTAACACTCGTTGAGCCAATTGAGTATCTTGCTGTTCAACCAAGCGATCAGATTGTAGATAAGGCAGAACCAGCCCCTCATTGACGGTTGGCACCGCTTTCTTCTCCGAGACACGAATCTTAGGGCTCAGCTTGATGACCGGTTTAAGACTCAATACCGGCTCACCATTAATCCAAACCAAAGACAGTTTATCTCCGGGGTATATAAGATGAGGGTTTTCTATCTCAGGGTTTACCTGCCACAACCTTGGCCATAACCACGGGCTATCAAGATACATCGCAGATATATCCCATAAGGTATCGCCCTTTACCACCACATACGCCTCAGGTGCGCCCTGCTTAATGGTTAAAGGTTGAGCACTATTTTCAGCCGTAGCGGCGAACGAAAGCGAGGCACAAACAAGAGAAAAAATGGGAGAAAAATGACGCATGACCTAGGTTCCTTGGTCTGAATATATGACATCTGATTTGAGAATTACCTTCAGGATGCTGTCATTTGACCTCTAAAATGTCTAGAATTGAGCCAACAAGGTTTAAGCTGTTTCGGCACAGTTCAATATTTCGAGTGTATATGTCTGTATTACAAGTATTAACATTACCAGATGATCGTCTACGTACCGTGGCGAAACCGGTAAAAGAAGTTACCCCAGAGATTCAAAAGTTCGTTGATGACATGATTGAAACCATGTACGACGAAGAAGGTATCGGCCTTGCGGCAACGCAAGTAGATTTCCACCAACGCATCGTTGTTATCGATATTTCAGAAACACGTGATGAGCCAATGGTGCTTATCAACCCTGAAATTACAGAGAAGCGCGGCGAAGATGGAATCGAAGAAGGCTGCCTATCTGTACCAGGCGCTCGAGCTCTAGTACCTCGCGCTGCAGAAGTAACGGTTAAAGCATTAGACCGTGACGGCAACGAATTCACATTCGACGCTGATGACCTTCTGGCTATCTGTGTTCAGCACGAACTTGACCACCTAGAAGGCAAGTTGTTTGTTGATTACCTATCGCCACTAAAGCGTAAACGTATCCAAGATAAGCTAGCGAAGATCAAACGTTTCAACGAAAAACAAGGTTAATAACCGCTGCTATTACTAAATTAGAAGGAAGCCTACCTTGAGTCAGTCTTTAAGAATTGTCTTTGCAGGTACTCCGGATTTCGCCGCCCGTCACTTGGCGGCGTTGTTGTCTTCGGAGCATGAAGTTGTTGCTGTTTACACACAGCCAGATCGCCCAGCAGGCCGCGGTAAAAAACTCACTGCGAGCCCAGTAAAAAACATCGCACTTGAAAACAACATTCCGGTTTACCAACCAGAAAACTTCAAGTCAGATGAGGCTAAGCAAGAGCTAGCTGAATTGAACGCTGACATCATGGTTGTTGTCGCTTACGGCTTATTGCTTCCGCAGGTTGTATTAGATACACCTCGCTTAGGTTGTATCAACGTACATGGCTCTATCCTACCGCGCTGGCGTGGTGCTGCTCCGATTCAACGCTCTATTTGGGCCGGTGATAAAGAGACAGGCGTGACGATCATGCAGATGGATATCGGCCTAGATACTGGCGACATGCTAAGCATCGCAACGCTGCCTATCGAAGCGACAGATACTAGCGCATCCATGTACGAGAAATTAGCGGGCCTTGGCCCTGATGCGCTTGTTGAATGTCTAGCGGACATCGCTTCTGGCAAAGCAGTTGCAGAAAAGCAAGACGATGAGCTTGCGAACTACGCGAAGAAGCTAAGCAAAGAAGAAGCGCGTATCAACTGGAGTGATGAAGCTGCGCATATTGAGCGCTGCGTTCGTGCCTTCAACCCATGGCCAATGAGTCACTTTGAAGCAGCTGAGAACAGCATTAAAGTATGGCAAAGCCGTGTGGCAGAGCAAACCTCTGATAAGCCTGCAGGTACCATTCTGCAAGCGGATAAAACTGGTATCTATGTAGCGACAGGGCAAGGCGTACTTGTTCTTGAACAACTGCAAGTTCCAGGTAAAAAAGCCATGTCAGTTCAGGATATCTTGAACTCTCGTGCAAGCTGGTTTGAAGTTGGAACTCAACTTTCTTAACCGCTTTAAAGCTGCCATAACGCAGTTTAGAAAACCTTTACGAGGGCAGAGATGCCCTCATGTATTCAAATAAATATTCGGTACCCCTCATGAATGTTCGCGCTGCTGCTGCAAATGTCCTATTCCAAGTTGTCGATAAAGGCCACTCTCTTTCACACGCTCTCCCTGCGGCTCAAAAAACGATCCGTCCGCGAGACCATGCTCTACTGCAAGAGATTTGCTACGGCGCACTTCGTTACCTGCCTCGTTTAGAGTCAATCGCTAACGAACTGATGGAAAACCCGCTTAAAGGTAAGAAGCGTGTATTCCACCACCTAATCTTGGTGGGCATTTACCAACTAAGCTTCATGCGTATCCCTTCGCACGCCGCAGTTGCTGAAACGGTTGAGGGCACTAAAACACTGCGCGGTCCAAGCCTGAGTGGTTTGATCAACGCTGTGCTACGTAGCTACCTACGTGACCAAGAAGAACTAGACGAAAAAGCCGTTAGCCACAATGCAGGCAAATACGGCCACCCAAGCTGGATCCTAAAAATGCTTCAAGAAAGCTACCCAGATCAGTGGGAGCAATTGGTTGAAGCAAACAACAGCAAGGCACCAATGTGGCTGCGCGTTAACCGCCAACACCACACTCGTGACGAGTATGTTGAACTGCTTAAAAACGAAAACATTGAATACACATTGCACCCAGAAGCAGCTGATGCAATAAAATTAGCTGCACCTTGTGATGTTACTTTGCTTCCTGGCTTCGACAGAGGTTGGGTATCAGTGCAAGACGCTGCCGCTCAGCTTTCAGTTGATTACCTAACACCAAAAGATGGTGAGCTGATCTTAGATTGTTGTGCTGCGCCAGGTGGTAAAACGGCACACATTCTTGAGCACACTCAAGACACTGAAGTGGTTGCGATTGACTGCGACATTAAACGTCTAGACCGTGTTTACGATAACCTTGAGCGTCTACAACTGCGTGCCGACGTAATTTGTGGTGATGCTCGCTACCCTGAAGAGTGGTGGATGGGTGATAAGTTCGACCGTATCCTGCTTGATGCACCTTGTTCAGCGACCGGCGTAATTCGCCGTCACCCTGATATCAAGTGGCTACGTCGTGCATCTGACATTGATGCACTGGCTGAACTGCAAAGCGAAATTATGGATGCAATGTGGCGTCAGCTGAAAGTAGGCGGCACCATGGTTTATGCGACATGTTCTATCACGCCGCAAGAAAACGTGCTGCAAGTGAAAGCATTCCTAGCACGTACAGAGAACGCAACGCTGGTTGGGTCTGATATCGAAAATCCGGGTCGTCAAATACTGCCTGGAGAAGAAGATATGGATGGCTTCTACTACGCAGTTCTAGTAAAACAGGCATAACAACTAACAGCGGCTAAGAATTTATTTCTTAGCCGCTGTTTCTTTCTAGTGCATTATCAAAATAAAGTTAGATAACTAGAATTACCACGGTAAAGAAAAGAGAAAGGCTATGAAGATCATTATCCTAGGTGCTGGACAAGTTGGCGGTACCCTTGCTGAAAACCTGGTTGGTGAAAACAACGACATCACCATTGTCGACCGTAATGCTGACCGACTTCGTGAACTTCAGGATAAGTACGACCTTAGGGTTGTAAACGGTTATGCCAGCCACCCAAACACACTACGTGAAGCGGGTGCGCAAGATGCCGACATGTTGGTTGCCGTAACCAACATGGATGAAACCAATATGGCTGCGTGTCAGGTTGCTTTCTCTCTTTTCAATACGCCGAACCGAATTGCTCGTATTCGCTCTCCTCAATACCTAGAAGAGAAAGAAGCGTTATTCAAATCAGGTGCTATCCCAGTCGATCACCTGATCGCACCCGAAGAGCTAGTGACCAGCTACATCGAACGCCTGATTCAATATCCAGGTGCATTGCAGGTTGTGAGCTTTGCTGAACAAAAAGTTAGCTTAGTCGCAGTAAAAGCCTACTACGGTGGTCCACTGGTCGGTAACGCCCTATCTGCCTTACGTGAGCACATGCCGCACATCGATACTCGTGTTGCTGCTATTTTCCGTCAAGGTCGCCCTATTCGCCCACAAGGCACCACCATCATTGAAGCCGATGATGAGGTTTTCTTTGTGGCAGCGAGTAACCATATCCGCTCAGTAATGAGTGAGCTACAACGCCTAGAGAAACCTTACCGCCGCATCATGATTGTCGGTGGTGGTAACATTGGTGCAAGCTTGGCAAAACGCCTTGAGCAGAGCTACAGCATCAAGCTTATCGAGCGCAGCTACACTCGTGCCGAGAAGCTGTCTGAAGAATTAGAAAACACCATCGTCTTCTGTGGTGATGCGGCAGACCAAGAGCTGCTGACAGAAGAGAACATCGATCAAGTGGACGTATTCATTGCCCTAACCAATGAAGATGAAACCAACATCATGTCAGCCATGCTGGCGAAGCGAATGGGTGCCAAGAAAGTAATGGTGCTGATTCAACGTGGCGCTTATGTCGACCTTGTTCAGGGTGGCGTGATTGATATTGCTATCTCTCCACAACAAGCGACGATTTCTGCGCTACTTACTCACGTTCGTCGTGCTGATATTGTAAACGTATCATCTTTACGTCGCGGCGCTGCTGAAGCGATTGAAGCCATTGCTCACGGTGACGAAACCACATCGAAAGTGGTTGGCCGAGCGATTGGCGACATCAAACTACCACCGGGCACCACTATTGGTGCGATTGTTCGCGGAGAAGAAGTACTTATCGCGCACGATAGAACCGTAATCGAACAAGATGACCACGTAGTGATGTTCCTAGTGGACAAGAAATACGTACCTGACGTTGAGTCTCTATTCCAACCGAGCCCGTTCTTCTTATAGCCTTGTTCTCGTAAGCTTGTTCTCACAACCTTCTTCTTGTGAGAACGATGCTCCGGCTCAAAGCGATGGTCTATTAAGCTATGGTCAACTTTCGTCCGATATTATTAGTGATAGGGTTAGTGTTATCAAAACTCGCCCTTTTCATGTACATCCCTACATTGGTTGCCTTTTTCACAGGCACCGGTGGCTTCCTCGAGTTTGGTCAGTCGGTAGTGATCACGCACATTGTGGCGTTCATCTGCTTGAGCTTAGGCCGTTCAGCTAAGTTCCGACTTGGGGTGCGGGACATGTTCCTGATCACCTCTCTGGTATGGACGATAGCCAGTGCCTTTGCTGCACTGCCGTTTGTCTTCATCAACCACATCAGCTTTACTGACGCCTATTTTGAAACCATGTCTGGTATCACCACGACAGGCTCAACCGTATTAAGCGGCTTAGACAGCATGGCACCAAGCATTCTGTTGTGGCGTTCTATACTGCAATGGTTAGGTGGCATCGGCTTCATCGTTATGGCGGTAGCGGTTCTACCAATGCTCAACGTCGGTGGTATGCGCCTGTTCCAAACCGAATCATCCGATTGGTCAGATAAAAGCAGCCCACGAGCAAAAACCGTCGCCAAGAACATCGTGGCGGTTTATCTGGTTCTGACTGGCTTGTGCATCATTAGCTATCTGTTTGCAGGCATGGGCATCTTTGACGCGATCAATCACGCGTTCACAACACTGTCGACGGGTGGTTACTCAACCTCAGATGGCTCAATGAACCACTTCTCCAACAGTGCTCACTGGGTGGGAACACTGTTCATGTTCCTTGGCGGTCTGCCTTTCTTACTGTTTGTTAGCGCACTGCGAGGCCGAAAACTCTCAATCCTCTACAAAGACGCGCAAGTGAGAGGTTTTACATACCTGTTCTTGGTCACCAGCGCCGTAATATCAACATGGTTGGTGGTTAGAGATGGCTACACTGTTATGGATGCGATGCGTGTTTCGATGTTCAACATCGTATCAGTCGTCACCACAACCGGTTTTGGCTTAGAAGACTTCACCGCGTGGGGCGCACTGCCAACCACCTTATTTGCATTCCTAATGATGGCGGGAGCTTGCTCGGGTTCAACCTCTGGCGGTATTAAAATTTTCCGCTTCCAGATTGCGATGACCATGCTCCACAAACAAATGATGAAGCTGATTCACCCATCAGGCGTGTTTGTTCAACGCTACAATCAGCGACCAGTGAATGACGATATTGTGCGTTCACTCGTGGCATTTGGTTTGATGTTCTTTATCACGATTATCTTAATTGCAGGCGGCTTGAGCGCGATGGGACTTGATCCTGTGACCAGTATATCTGGCGCTATCACAGCCGTTGCCAACGTAGGCCCAGGCATGGGCAGCGTGATCGGTCCAACCGGGAACTTTGCTCCACTGCCAGACGCCGCTAAATGGTTGCTAAGCTTAGGAATGCTGATGGGGCGACTTGAGATATTGACGCTCATTGTTCTATTTTTCCCAGCCTTTTGGCGACGCTAACCAAGCACAAAATCAAGGAAACACAGATGAAACCATACGTACTTCTCGCTGGCGCATTGCTCGCAAACTCAGTATTCGTAAGTTCTGCCTTTGCTGATCAAATGGTCACATTGCCTGATGGCAAACAAGTGTTACTCAAAGATGATTTTACTTGGCAATACGTGGCACCGAAGCAAGCGGAAGCAGCAGCGCCAACATCAGAGATCGCAGTGCCTGTTTCAGCAGCCCCTGTCGTAGCCGTACCTGTCGCAACGAACACGCGTGGCACTACGATTGTGGTTAATAGTAAAAAGCCAAGCTTACAGCTGTCTCAGTCAGGAGTGGATGTTGTACTGGGTGCCAGTCGCTATGAAGATGGTGAGCTTATCATTCCGACAGCCATCACCAACCAAGGCACTCAAGCGGTCATTTTGGTATCACTTAACATCAGCGTGTTTACTGCAGAAGGTGAGTTGTTGGCAGAAGAAGAAGTTGCTGTGTGGAAATCAATCAAACGAATGGCCGACACATACCTACGACCAAAGACGGGTGAAGAAGGCAAGCTAATCAAGCTCGACCTAGAACAACACCCTGAATATCAGATTAAAGCTGAGATTACTGAGGTACTGGCTCGCTAAACCGGAGTCACGTACAGATAGATAGCGAAGAAATGGCAAGCGCAGCCCGCCAACACAAACAAGTGCCAGATGGCGTGGTTGTAAGGGATGCGTTTAGCCACATAGAAAATAACACCCAACGAGTAGATCACGCCGCCGAGCGCCAATAATACCAAGCCGCCCATCTCAATATTCATCGCCAGTTGATACACCACAATCAACGACAGCCAGCCCATAGCTAAATAAATGAACAGAGATAGACGCTTAAATCGGTAGACGAAGGCAATCTTCATGATGATACCGACCAGCGCAATTCCCCAAATAACCGCCATCAAGCCCATCGCTAATGGGGTTCTTAAGCCAACCAATAAAAACGGGGTGTAGCTACCTGCGATGAGTAAGTAAATTGCACAGTGATCGAGGGTTTTCAATAAACGCTTGGTTTTTTCTGTGGTGATCGAGTGATAAAGCGTGGAAGCAAGAAAGAGCAGGATAATGCTGCTGCCATAGATTGCCATACTGGCAACCGTCAACATGTCGGCTTGGTAATCAAACGCGCGAATCAACAACAAGATCAGACCAACCACGCCAAGCACGACGCCCAAGCCATGGGTTATCGCGTTAGCGCGTTCTTCGATGTCGCTGTATTCGCTAGCTGATGATGCAGACATGAGTATCCTACTAGAGTAAATGTTCAATTGACCTAGTATTGCATATTAAGCTTACACGTGTAAGCTTAAATTTTTATGACATCTTTTATGACATTAATAACGCCTAAACTGTGTGATGAGGCTAGGCTCTCTAAAACTAAAGAACCAAAAAGCTGACTAAGAGGCGCTATCTAGATACTCAAGCACCATCTTGCCAGCTTCTTCCGGTGAGGTATCCAATGGCACACTTAATTGACGCTGTAGCTGACCCACTCCCAATAAGCTCGCCAACATGCCTTTGGCACCGTCGCGATTGCGGTCTATCTCAAACCACAACTTAAGCTCAGTTTCATCACGATGAGCTACAACCTCAAGCTCACGCCAACGGCCATGATAAGGACCCGTCGTCGGAACAAACTCGAACTCTTGTACAAATGGCAGTTCAAAGCCTTCTACCGCTTCACACTCCACTTGGCGAATGCGCAGCCCTTGAGCTTCAAGTTCGTTGAAAATACCATCGAGGAGTGCGTCAGGGCGCACCGTTAAGATGTCTTTATCCGATGGATCAATCGCCATCGCAATATCGAGCCCGGTTTCGAGCCACACCTTTGAATCACCAATCGTGACCGGTGTGTTCAGCGGGACATCAAACTCACATTCAAAATCACGGGTTTCACCCGGCTGAATAACAAAGGCATACGGCAGGCTCCATTTGGCCAACGAGTATGTCTGGTGCATTCGACGTGTTTGACCGCCTTCTTGCCTTTGCGAGTTCATAGTAACTTCTTTGACGTAACGACAGCACAAGTTGAGATCGATGTTGTCGATCTCTTGTGGCTGAGCGCCACCATAGACATGCACAATAATGCTCGCCTTCTTACCTGGATAAAGCACTTCCTGTTGCAATACCGAATCCACCTTGGCAGATCCAATTCCAAAACTTGCTAACGTTTTCTTTAAGAACGACATATGCACCTCCTTTAAAGCATCATCTTAAGCCTGAAAGAGGTTCAAACTCAAATATACTGCTCACACTATTTTAGCTCTAATATCGTCTATTTATCACTCAGGCGTCGATCGATAACTTAGATAGTGATAATCTAAGCCTTGATATGCATGCATATCATTATCCTGATTTATTCTTCGGATTGGCGAAAGCCAGACGAGTGACGCTTCAAGCAATTGAAGTGGAGCTCATGGTAAATCAGGCCATTAGATTGGCAATGGATATGCCTGACCGTTAGGTAAATTAATGCGCCCAACAGCTGTCAGGTTCTCGCACACCAACCGTAGTGCGATGCGTCGTCGTAGTGGCTTTGTTGCTGCTCCAACGGCTAAGAAATTGGCTCCTACAATGACTCTAGTTGAGAAGACTGCTTTATTAGCACCGACTACAACGAAAGTGATTAAAGCCGCTTAACAAAAAGCGCAGTTTTTACTGCGCTTTTTTCTTGCCCGCTCCCATCTTGAAATGTGTTTACACATTGGTATTCCCTACCCGATTTGATACCTTAGCCACAAATCATTATAAAATTTGTGGAGAAATAAAGTATGAAGTGTCACCGCATTGAAGAACTGCTTGAACTAATGGAGCCTGAGTGGCAGAAAGATCAAGAGCTTAACCTATTAGAGTTCATCATTAAGCTATCAAAAGAAGCGGGCTACCAAGGCAAGCTTGAAGAACTGACTGACGATGTTCTTATCTACCACCTAAAAATGCGCAACAGCGAAAAAGATGAAATGATCCCAGGTCTGAAAAAAGACCAAGAAGATGATTTCAAAACCGCAATTCTAAAAGCACGTGGCCTTCTTTAGTCGCCCGTTTGTTTAGAGCTCAATTGCCGTATAGATAAAACACTCAATTTTAAAAAGCGACCACCAGGTCGCTTTTTTGTTTCTGTTCGCTATTTTTTCGTCACAACTGTTATGACTTTTGTTGTTAAAGGTTGATAGCGTTAAAGAAATGAGAACAAGATTGTCGCTATAATCGCCATCCATAAGAATCTTCTAAAATAATAAGAGTGAGTGCGATAACAACAAATGCACCAAGCTCAATTTCAACAGGTTCTCTAAACCATACTTTCAAGTAATGTCGTCATGCCCGACTTAACCGGGCAAACAAGCCACAAAAAGGATAGTCCATGAGTCAGGATAAAATCGATATCAAAGATGTGACTCCTAAAACCTTTAACCCGAAAACACATAAAGGTAATGGAGATCGATTTAACCCAAGTAACCGAATCTATGTTCGAGAAAGCAAAGGTAAATTCCAACAACTGCGTCGTTATGGCGGTTGGTTCTTACTTTTACTTTTTGCGCTTATCCCATGGATTCCATTTGGTGAACGCCAAGCTATCTTGCTCGATATCGGCAGCCAACAGTTCAACTTCTTTGGCACCACCTTATACCCGCAAGATCTGACCCTACTCGCGATCCTATTTATGATTGCCGCGTTTGGCTTATTCTTCATAACCACCTTCTTAGGCCGTGTCTGGTGTGGCTATTTATGCCCACAAACCGTCTGGACCTTCATGTACATCTGGTTCGAAGAGAAACTGGAAGGTGCTGCCAATAAGCGAAGAAAACAAGACTCGGGTAAACTGACGAGCAATTTAATCCTCAGAAAAACCCTCAAACACATTGCGTGGTGGGCGATTGCGATTGCGACGGGCTTAACCTTTGTTGGTTACTTCATCCCAATCAAAGAGTTAGTGGTTGGCTTCTTTACCTTTAACTCGTCTTTCTGGCCAGTGTTTTGGGTACTGTTCTTTGCTGGGTGTACTTATGCCAATGCGGGTTGGATGCGTTCAATTGTTTGTCTGCACATGTGCCCTTACGCCCGTTTCCAGTCGGCTATGTTCGATAAAGACACCTTCATTGTTGGTTACAACACAGAGCGTGGTGAGAGCCGTGGCCCTCGCTCTCGTAAAGCCGATCCAAAAGAGCTTGGTCTAGGCGACTGTATTGACTGTAACCTGTGTGTTCAAGTGTGCCCAACGGGGATTGATATCCGTGACGGCCTGCAATATGAATGTATCAACTGTGGTGCGTGTATTGATGCTTGTGACAACACCATGGAGCGTATGGGCTACGAGAAAGGCCTGATTAACTACACCACCGAGCACAGGCTTGAAGGTCACTCGACCAAGGTAATGCGTCCTAAACTATTGGGCTATGGCGCCATCTTGATCGTGATGCTGGGCTTGTTCTTCGCCCAAATCGCGAGCGTTGATCCTGCCGGCCTAAGTGTTCTGCGTGACCGAAACCAGCTGTTCAGAGTCAATAACCAAGGGTTAGTTGAAAACACCTACACCTTGAAAGTGATCAACAAGACTCAACAAGAGCAAGAGTACAAACTCGATGTTAGCGGACTGCCCGATTCTATCTGGTATGGCAAACAGACGATTACTGTCGATCCAGGCGAGGTTTTGAACCTACCTATCAGTTTAGGCGCCGACCCAGAAAAACTGAGCTCACCAGTTTCGACAATTCAGTTTATACTCTCGGATAATGAAGAGTTTACGATGGAAGTCGAAAGCCGCTTTATCAAGAAGCTCTGATACCCGCACCTTAGTGCTTGGTATAACACCCCAATAAATGGAAAAAGGCTCAGTAATGAGCCTTTTTTATTCTATGACGATGCAAGCCTTTAACTTTGATAACCTGACTCCTGATTTCATGTGGTACGCACTGGAGAGCATCGGGGTTCGCGCCGAATCCGGGCTTCTCGCTCTCAACAGTTACGAAAACCGTGTTTATCAGTTCACCGATGAAGACCGTAAGCGCTACGTCGTTAAGTTTTATCGTCCGCAACGCTGGAACAAAGCACAGATCCAAGAAGAGCATGACTTCGCACTCGAGCTTATCGAACAAGAGATGCCAGTTGCGCCTCCAATGCGAATCAACGGTGCAACCTTACATGAATACCAAGGCTACCTATTTGCACTATTTGAAAGTGTTGGCGGCAGACAGTATGAAGTGGATAACCTAGACCAACTGGAAGGTGTTGGACGTTTTCTTGGACGTATTCACAAAGCCAGCGCGGGAAGAACATTCCAACATCGCCCGACCATCAGCTTAGATGAATACCTTTATCAGCCACGTAAGATTCTAGAGAACTCTCAGTTTATCCCGACGCACCTTGAAAATGCGTTCTTCAATGACGTCGACCTTCTGATCAAAGAGCTAGAGAGCCATTGGCCGAGCAACATTGAGAATATCCGCCTGCATGGTGACTGCCACCCTGGCAATATCTTGTGGCGCGATGGGCCAATGTTCGTCGACCTTGATGACGCACGTAACGGCCCTGCGATACAAGATCTGTGGATGCTGCTTAATGGCGAACGCCAAGATAAGCTGATGCAACTGGATATTTTGCTCGAGAGTTACCAAGAATTTTGCGATTTTAATACCGCACAACTGAAACTAATCGAACCACTACGCGGTCTACGTATGGTGCATTACATGGCATGGTTGGCGAAACGATGGCACGATCCTGCGTTTCCTCTGGCCTTCCCGTGGTTTAATGATCCGAAATATTGGGAGCAACAAGTACTTGCTTGTAAAGAGCAAATTGCTACCCTGCAAGAGCCACCACTTTCGTTAATGCCTCAGTGGTAACAGCAATCGCAACATACAACTAGATAAAAATTCAAACATAATGGAGATTGGATAAATGAAAAAGCTATTCGCATTTTTCTCATTGATCATGTTGAGCCTTTCAGCTCACGCTGCGAAATTTAACGAAGGTGAACACTACAAAGTTCTCGACCTAGAAGCATCCAAAAAACCAATGGTGACAGAGTTCTTCTCTTTTTACTGCCCACACTGTAATAGCTTTGAGCCAATCATCCAGCAGCTAAAACAACAGCTACCTAAAGACGCTAAGCTACAGAAGAACCATGTTTCATTCATGGGTGGCAACATGGGTCTGCCAATGAGCAAAGCTTATGCGACCATGATTGCACTGAAAGTTGAAGACAAAATGGTGCCAGTGATGTTTAACCGCATCCACACAATGAACAAGCCACCACGTGATGAAGAAGAACTGCGTCAAATCTTCCTAGACGAAGGCGTTGATGCGAAGAAATTCGATGCTGCGTATAACGGCTTTGCCGTAGATTCTATGGTTCGTCGCTTCGACAAAGCATTCAAAGACAGCGGCCTTTCAGGTGTACCCGCAGTTGTGGTTAACAACCGCTACCTAGTAGAAGCTCAAGGTATCAACTCTCTTGATGAGTACTTCGAGCTGGTGAACTTCTTGTTGAAGAAGTAAGCCATTGATGAAAGGAAGCTTCGGCTTCCTTTTTTTTGCTAGTTCAAAAATCATCATTGATAAATAATCAGCCAGAAAACGCAGTGCTTTACTGATATTAATAACCCGTCCTAAGAATCGGTGGGCAAGGAGCCCTTAAATGAAAATAAAAATAACTCTCTTGGCATTGAGCGTTGCGGCTTCTCCCGCTTTTGCCAAGCTTGCAGACCAACAAGGTTTCAGTGGTGAAATCTCTATCAATACCGGGGTTGCCTCTTCCACCTCGAACTTTAATACCGATGCTGATAGCAATATTACATCCATAGATCAGAAGGCTTCTTCAGAAAGCTCGTTTCTTGTCGCCCCTTTAGGCAGTGTTGCCTATACCTTTGGTGAGAAGCTAAATCACCAGGTTTACACGGGTACCGCTCGTGATGACGTAGCTACGGGTACTGTAGTGCTAGAGGTTGGTTACAAATACCAGCTTGAGTCTGGGATGGTGATCGACGCTTCACTGCTGCCAACCATTATGTCGGGTGAAACTTGGGCTGATCCGTACAACACCACATCAGCTCGCACGAAGACCGATGAAACTGGCAATGCGTTTCGTTTGAAGCTAAGCAACATTGCGGGGTCAGCTTTCTCGCTAGATATGGCTTACGCGACCAAAGATGTGGAAAGCGATTTAGTTGAAGACGCACTAAAACGCGACGCCGATACCTTCTACCTGAAAGGTCAGTACCGCCAGCCAATTAGCCGCACCATGATGCTGGTACCGTCTTTGATTTATCAATCAAGTGATGCAGAGGGCGATGCGGCATCGTACGAACAGTTCGGTGGTGAAGTCAGCTTGTTTGGTGGCATGGGCCGCCATCAATACGCACTAACGGCGGGTTACAATCAACGATCTTACGATGCAAGCAGCATAACTTTCCAAAAGAAACGCAGCGACGACAACATCAATCTATTCGCCGCCTACGAGTATGACCAATTCATGGATTGGGAAAACTGGTCGTTTGTTTCACTGGCAGGCTACGGCACGAGCGATTCCAACATCACTTTCTACGACGAGTCTCAATACATTGTTTCAGTTGGCTTGAACTACAAGTTCTAAACTCAGCGAATATCAACGACTATCCAATCAAAGCCTGCACACAAGCAGGCTTTTTGTTTAGTACAACACAACCTGACTAAACAGCTTGTGCAGTGAGTTGCTTCAACAGTCTATCCATCGCGCGGTAACCGAGCGCTTCTGATAAATGCTTCTTCTCTATCTGTTCATTACCGTCCAAATCAGCAATGGTGCGTGCGACCTTGATGATTCGGTGATAGGCACGAATCGACAGCCCCAATCGATGGAGTGCTGTTTCCAGAAACTCCGCATCTTCACGTCGCAGTGGGCAATACTTCTCAATTTCTCGACTGCCAAGCAGTGCATTCGATTTATGGTTTCTAGATAACATGGTTTGACGAGCCTGTTTAACCCTCTGCTTAACTACTTGAGTGGTTTCACCGCGGTCACCGCCCTCAGCGAGCATACCTTTGGGAAGCAATGGGATCTCTAACGACATATCGAATCTATCCAGCAAGGGGCCAGATAAACGGTTGAGATAACGCAGGATTATCTGTGGGTTAGCCCTCGCTTGATTACCCTCATAGTAGCCCGTTGGGCTTGGGTTGAGTGCACCGACCAACTGAAAGCGCGCAGGGAAACGAGTTTTGCCCGCAGCACGGGAGATAATAATCTCGCCCGACTCTAGTGGCTCTCGCAAAGAATCAAGCACCTTACGCTCAAACTCTGGCATTTCATCCAGAAACAGTAAGCCATTGTGGGCCAAGGAGATCTCTCCGGGGCGAGGCACTGAGCCTCCTCCCACCAATGCCGCCATTGAACTGGAATGGTGAGGGGATCGAAAAGGTCGTTGCTTCCAGTTGTACTGATTGATCTCTTGCTGCGTTAACGAAGCAACCGATGCAGTTTCCATCGCCTCGTCATCACTCATTTCAGGTAACAAATCACGCAGACGAGACGCCAACATAGTCTTGCCAGTTCCAGGAGGACCAAGGAACAATAAGTTGTGATTCCCAGCAGCAGCGATCTCCAGAGCTCGCTTGCCTTGTTGTTGGCCGATAATATCTTGTAGGTCGCGAAGCTCTGAAACATCAGCCTGATGATGTTCCGTTCTATATAGGCCAAGCTGAGCCTGTCCACACATGTCAGCGCAAACCTCCAACAAGGTTTGTGCAGATTTATGCGCTCCCTTGCCCACCAGCGCAGCCTGATCACCGTTATGGTGCGGGACAACTAAACATCGTTCAACGCTATCGGCGGCTAACGTCGCTGGCAACACACCCTTTACCGAGCGCAACTCTCCTGACAACGCCAACTCACCGATGAATTCATGCTGAGCTATTTTTGATGTCGGAAGCTGATCCGATGCCACTAAAATTCCAAGCGCGATGGGCAAGTCGAAACGGCCTCCCTCTTTGGGCAAATCGGCAGGTGCGAGGTTGACCGTGATTCTTTTCGATGGAAACTCAAAGCGAGAATTGATGATCGCGCTTCTCACTCGATCTTTAGATTCCTTGACCGTTGTTTCAGGTAGACCCACCAGCGTAAAGCCAGGCATTCCGTTGCTTATATGCACCTCAACGGTCACTTCTGGCGCCTCTACACCCACACTAGCTCGACTATGAATTATCGCGAGTCCCATAACTTTCCTTTGTCTTTGATTTAAAAGTATTCGCTCTGGATATTCGTTGCTCACCAAAGCTATAAGGTTGTTATATAGCTTGGTGGAATGGTGTTTTAATGTGAAAAAAGAATGACATTTTCCTTGTCATGCGGCAGATTTGTGTGATAACACTAGAGATGTAGACTTTTACTGAAGACAATAAACGAGAAAACTCGAATATTATGATTTTTAACGCTCGCATTTACGCACTGATTAACCTGATTATCGTAGTCATTATTAAGACTGCGCGGGGGCGAGTGGGAAGAAAGTAACCACGAATTAGAAAAAACCCCCGCACTGACAAGTCCGGGGGTTTTTTCTAATTTAAACATTCGATTTTTATATTTTTGAGCATTTTCGGCTTTGCCGATTTACAGGAAGAATGGGAGCACAAGATGTGCAGAGACAAAGGAAACAGTTACCAAAATAAAGGTAATACGGGAGAATTCCGATGAAAGGCGCAGAACTAGTCGTATCCGCACTCAAGCAACAAGGAATTGAGACCGTATTTGGTTACCCAGGTGGTGCCATCATGCCAATCTACGATGCACTCTATGACGGCGGGGTTGAACATATCCTATGTCGCCATGAGCAAGGCGCTGCTATGGCCGCAATCGGCATGGCTCGTGCAACACAAGATGTCGCTGTTTGCATGGCAACGTCTGGCCCAGGTGCTACCAACCTAGTCACTGGTCTTGCTGATGCCTTTATGGACTCTATCCCAATGGTTGCAATCACAGGTCAGGTTGCAAGTTCCCACATTGGTACCGATGCATTCCAAGAAATGGATGTGATTGGTATGTCTCTGTCATGTACTAAACACAGCTACCTAGTAACTGATATTGAAGATCTTGCTCCAACCCTCGCTGAAGCGTTTGTGGTAGCAAAATCTGGCCGTCCAGGCCCGGTTATCGTCGATATCGCTAAAGATGTTCAACTAGCAGAAGCACCTGTTAACGCTCTTCCTGAATTTACTCCACCTGCAATTCCTGTTGCGACAACTGATGCCATTGAACAGGCTCAGTACTTTTTGTCTCAAGCGACCCGTCCTGTTTTATACGTAGGTGGTGGGGTTCAACTTGCTAAAGCAACCGATGCGGTTCGTGAGTTTTTACGCCTTAACCCAATGCCAGCAGTAAGCACACTGAAAGGCTTGGGGACTATCGAACGTGATGACCCACACTACCTTGGTATGCTGGGTATGCACGGCACCAAAGCCGCTAACCTTGTGGTTCAAGAGAGTGACCTACTGATTGTTGTTGGTGCTCGTTTTGATGACCGAGTAACAGGCAAACTCGATACCTTCGCGCCACATGCTAAGGTTATCCATATCGATATCGATGCAGCCGAGTTTAGCAAACTGCGTCTTGCCAATGCGCCAATTCGCGGTGACATCAACAAGATCATGCCTCAACTAGAGCTAAGCCAAGACATCTCCTCTTGGGTTCATCACTCTGAAGGTCTTCGTAGCTCATTCAAATGGCGTTACGACCACCCTGGCGATCTTATCTTTGCTCCACTGCTATTAAAGCAACTATCAGACATGATGCCAGCAAGCTCTATGATTTCGACCGATGTGGGCCAACACCAAATGTGGGCAGCTCAGCACATTCAGCCGCGCGATCCACAGAACTTCATTACCTCTGCCGGTTTAGGCACCATGGGCTTTGGCTTGCCAGCTGCAATGGGTGCATCGGTTGGACGTCCTGATGACCAATCTATACTTATCTCTGGTGACGGCTCGTTCATGATGAACATTCAAGAGCTTGGTACATTGAAGCGTCGTCAGATCCCAGTGAAGATGGTACTGCTTAATAACTCTCGTTTGGGCATGGTTCGCCAATGGCAATCGCTGTTCTTTGATGGCCGCCACAGTGAAACTATCTTGGATGACAACCCAGATTTCGTGATGCTCGCGAAAGCGTTCGATATCCCGGGCAAAACCATCACTCGTAAAGAGGAAGTAGAACCCGCATTGAAAGAGATGCTAGAGAGCAAAACCGCTTACCTACTTCATGTTCTTATCGATGAAGAAGAAAACGTATGGCCACTAGTACCGCCAGGTGCTTCAAACAGTGAGATGTTGGAGAACACATAACATGAAAAGATACCTATTAGACATCAAAGCCGATGATAAGCCTGTACTACTAGAGCGTGTTCTTCGTGTTATCCGCCACCGTGGTTTCATTGTTAAGCAAGTTGCGGGCACTCAAAACCACGAAAGCAAAGTGGCGAGTGTTGAGATCATCGTAGACAGCGACCGTCCGATCTCATTCTTGGTAAACCAAATCGAAAAGCTGTGGGATGTGCGTACCGTTGACGTTATCTCGATCAGCCGTAATGAACTGCCAAACAACAACTTACAACAAAAGATAAACGCATAAGGAACCGCAAACATGACAGCTAAAACAGCAGACTATATTTGGTTTAACGGTGAGATGGTTCCTTGGGCAGAGGCGAACGTTCACGTCCTGACTCACGCAATGCACTACGGTACTTCGGTGTTTGAAGGTGTTCGTTGCTACAACACACCAAAAGGGCCGGTTATCTTCCGTCACCCTGAGCACGCTAAGCGCCTAAAAGATTCAGCAAAAATCTACCGCTTCCCTATTCCTTACACAGAGGAAGAAATTATGGAAGCGACTCGCGAAACGCTACGCCAAAATAAGCTAGAGTCAGCGTACATCCGCCCTCTAGGTTTCGTAGGTAACGTTGGTTTGGGTGTCTGCCCGCCAGAAAATACCGAGATGGAACTGATCATCGCAGCTTTCCCTTGGGGTTCTTACCTAGGCGAAGAAGCGCTAGAAAATGGCGTTGATGCGATGATTTCTAGCTGGAACCGTGCTGCGCCAAACACGATCCCAACCGCAGCAAAAGCCGGTGGTAACTACCTATCTTCACTATTAGTTGGTGGTGAAGCTCGTCGTCATGGTTACGATGAAGGCATCGCACTGAGTGTTGATGGTTACCTTTCTGAAGGTGCAGGTGAGAATATCTTTGTGGTACGCAATGGCGTGCTATCAACGCCACCAGCGACCAGCGCAATTCTGCCGGGTATCACTCGTGATTCGATCATGACACTAGCAAAAGACATGGGTTATGAGATCCGTGAAGAGAACATTGCTCGTGAAGCGCTATACCTTGCCGATGAAGTCTTCATGACAGGCACAGCGGCCGAGATCGTTCCGGTTCGCAGCGTAGACAAAATTACAGTAGGTGAAGGCAAACGCGGTCCTATCACTGAAAAAGTTCAAGCGGCTTACTTTGGTCTATTCAATGGCACCACTGAAGATAAGTGGGGCTGGTTAGACTACGTTTATCCAGCAGACCAAACTTCAGAAAACCAAACGCAAACAGCTAAGTAAGCAACAGCCAAATATTTTATAAGGATTTAAGCAATGCCAATCTATCGTTCAGCAACGACTACCCACGGACGCAACATGGCTGGTGCGCGCGCTTTATGGCGTGCAACTGGCGTTAAAGATGATGACTTCGGTAAGCCAATCATCGCGGTTGTAAACTCTTTCACTCAATTCGTACCAGGCCACGTTCACCTTAAAGACATGGGTCAACTGGTTGCGGGTGAAATCGAGAAAGCGGGCGGTATCGCTAAAGAGTTCAACACCATCGCTGTTGATGATGGTATCGCAATGGGTCACGGCGGCATGCTGTACTCACTGCCATCACGTGAGCTTATCGCAGACTCAGTAGAATACATGGTCAATGCACACTGTGCAGATGCGATGGTATGTATCTCTAACTGTGACAAAATCACTCCGGGAATGATGATGGCAGCAATGCGTCTTAACATCCCAGTGATCTTTGTATCTGGCGGTCCAATGGAAGCGGGTAAAACCAAGCTTTCAGATCAAATCATCAAGCTAGACCTTGTTGACGCGATGATTCAGGGTGCTGATCCAACCATTTCTGATGAGCAAAGTGAGCAAGTAGAGCGTTCTGCATGTCCAACATGTGGCTCTTGTTCAGGCATGTTCACAGCCAACTCAATGAACTGTCTAACAGAAGCGCTTGGCCTATCTCAGCCAGGTAACGGTTCTATGCTAGCCACCCACGCAGACCGTGAAGAGCTGTTCATCAATGCTGGTAAACGCATCGTTGACCTAACTAAGCGTTACTACGAGCAAGACGACGAATCAGCACTGCCACGCAACATTGCTAACCGCGCAGCCTTTGATAATGCAATGGCGCTAGATATCGCGATGGGCGGTTCAAGTAACACAGTACTTCACCTTTTAGCGGCAGCTCAAGAAGGTGAGATTGATTTTGATATGGGTGATATCGACGAGATGTCTCGCCGAGTTCCACACCTATGTAAGGTTGCACCTTCAACACCTAAATACCACATGGAAGACGTTCACCGCGCTGGTGGCGTAATGGCTATCCTAGGTGAGCTTGATCGTGCTGGCCTACTGAACAACCAGACTCGCACCGTGCTTGGTCTAAGCATGCAAGAGCAACTAGCTCAATACGACATCATGCAGACAGAAGACGAAGCCGTGCTTAAGTTCTTCCGCGCTGGCCCTGCTGGTATCCGTACCACCAAAGCTTTCTCACAAGATTGTCGTTGGGATCGCCTTGATGATGACCGCGTCGATGGTTGTATTCGTACCAAAGAGAACGCATTTAGCCAAGAAGGTGGCCTAGCGGTACTTTCAGGTAACATCGCGGTTGATGGTTGTATCGTTAAGACCGCGGGTGTTGATGAAGAAAACCTTAAGTTCAAGGGCCCTGCAATCGTATTCGAAAGCCAAGACACAGCAGTAGACGGCATCTTAGCGGGTAAAGTAAAAGCAGGCGAAGTGGTTGTTATCCGTTACGAAGGCCCTAAAGGTGGTCCGGGCATGCAAGAAATGCTCTACCCAACCACTTACCTAAAATCTATGGGTCTAGGTAAGTCTTGTGCTCTTCTAACTGACGGACGTTTCTCTGGTGGTACATCAGGTCTGTCTATCGGTCACGCTTCTCCAGAAGCTGCAAGTGGTGGTGTGATTGGTCTAGTGAACACGGGCGATATCATCACTATCGACATCCCTAGCCGCTCAATCACACTTGATGTGCCTGAAGCAGAGCTTGAAGCACGTCGAGTTAAACAAGATGCACTAGGCTGGAAACCAGAAAACCGTCAGCGTGAAGTGTCTTTCGCACTGAAGGCTTACGCAAGCATGGCGACAAGTGCCGACAAAGGCGCAGTACGTGATAAGTCTAAACTTGAGGGCTAACTATGAGTGATGACACCTCCAGTCCCCAGAAACAAACTGGCGCAGATTATCTGCGTCAGATCCTGAGAGCGCCGGTTTACGAAGCGGCAATCGTGACACCTCTGCAGGATATGCCACGTTTAAGCGCGCGCATTGGTAATCAGGTTCAGCTTAAGCGAGAAGACCGTCAACCAGTGCACTCGTTCAAGCTACGTGGTGCCTACAACATGGTATCAAGCCTTTCTGAGCAGCAAAAAGCCGCAGGTGTGATTGCTGCATCGGCGGGTAACCATGCTCAAGGCATGGCGCTGTCTGGCTCTAAGTTGGGAATTCAGACTACGATTGTGATGCCAAAAACCACACCAGACATCAAGGTTGATGCGGTACGTGGCTTTGGCGGAAACGTGGTTCTGCACGGCAGCAACTTTGATGAAGCCAAGGCAGAAGCGGAACGTCTTTCTGCTGAACATGGCTTTACCTTTGTGCCTCCTTTCGATCACCCACTGGTGATTGCAGGGCAAGGTACGATGGGCATGGAGATGCTGCAGCAAAACGGTCACATGGATTATATCTTTGTGCCGGTTGGTGGCGGCGGCTTAGCTGCGGGTGTTGCTGTATTAGTAAAACAGCTGATGCCAGAGATTAAAGTCATTGCAGTAGAACCAGAAGATTCGTCGTGCTTGAAGGCGGCTCTCGATGCTGGTGAACCTGTGGTACTGGATCAGGTCAGCATGTTTGCTGATGGTGTGGCGGTTAAACGCATTGGTGAAGAGACATTCCGTCTTTGCCAACAGTACATTGATGGTCACATAGCAGTCTCTAGTGATGAGATCTGCTCTGCGGTGAAAGACATCTTTGAAGACACTCGTGCGATTGCTGAACCTTCAGGAGCGCTTGCTCTGGCTGGCTTGAAGAAGTTTGCTGAACAGAACCAACTGCAAGACAAGCAATTGGCAACGGTACTGTCTGGTGCTAACACCAACTTCCACGGTCTGCGTTATGTCTCTGAACGTTGTGAGCTGGGTGAGAAGCGAGAAGGTCTACTTGCTGTGACGATTCCAGAGCGACAAGGGGCATTCCTAGAGTTCTGTAATATCATTGGTGGTCGAGCGGTAACGGAGTTTAACTACCGCCACAACGACGAAAGCCTAGCGAATATCTTCGTTGGTGTACGTCTACAAGGTGGCCAAGAAGAACTCGAACACATCATCAATGACCTACGTGAAGGCGGTTACCCAGTTGTCGATCTCTCTGATGATGAGATGGCAAAACTGCACATTCGCTACATGATTGGCGGTAAACCATCGAAACCTCTGAAAGAACGTCTATACAGCTTTGAGTTCCCAGAATACCCAGGTGCATTGATTAAATTCCTTGATACCTTAGGTACCCACTGGAATATCAGCCTGTTCAATTATCGTAACCACGGTGCCGACTACGGTCGTGTATTGTGTGGCTTTGAGCTTGATGACGATGATTTGGCTCAGTTCTCGACACATCTACGAGAACTTGGCTATCAGTGTAAAGATGAAACCGATAACCCTTCCTACAAGTTCTTCTTGTCTTAAGAGTTAACGACCGAATCAAAAAAGAGCGAGTATTTACTCGCTCTTTTTATTAGTGCTGATTCAGCTTAAGCTTGAAAAGGATCTTCTTGTAAACAGATCATTAGATCGCCTTGCGATGATCCAACCAATCTTGGTGAAGTTGCTCACTCGATCCTAGGTACTTCACCATCCATTCGATCAGTTTATGGTTATCGTCTTTTCGCCAGACCAAACAACAATGACTCTGCGGGCTCGGTTCAGGCAGTATTTTTTCCACCAGCAAGCCTTGCTCGATAATTGGCGCGGCAATGTGCCTCGGCATATAACCCACCCCGACTCCATTCTTAAGACATTCAATTGCGCTATACCAATTAGGTAACAACAGGCGTCTTTGACTTGAGTAGTGGCCTGTGTGTCGCTTAGGGAGCACGCTAGAGGTATCGTCCAAACATATCGCGGGATACTGGCTAACAAACTCTTCATTGAGGTTTTGCTCTCGCACACACGGGTGACTTGGCGACATCACAAACGCCCAATCTAGGCGTCCCATATCTTTAACCTCAAAGTCGCCACCGACCGGAATAGCTGAGGTTGCACCAATCACAATATCCGCTCTGCCCTGTGCAATCGCCTCCCAAGAGCCATTAAATACCTCCATGTTGATCTGAAGCTCAGCAAACTCAAAGGTTTGGTAGAACTCTTCAATCATCGGCTTCATCTTGTCGAGCTTAACCACGTTATCGAGCGTTAGGCGCAAGGTTTTCTTCCAGCCACGCGCTGCTCGGCGAGTCTGGGCACTGACCTCTTCCATCTGTCTCAGTAACGCACGAGCCTCTTCAATGAACAATTCACCTGCAGGTGTCAGCTCTACTTTTCTTGGTAAACGTCTGAAAAGTAGAACATCCAGTTCTTGCTCAACCTGCCTAACACCATAGCTGATCGCCGATGGTACTTTGTGCAATTGTTCTGCCGCCGCAGTAAAACTGCCTAAGCGAGCAACCGTATCGAGCATTTCTAAAGAGGATTTAGAGAACATAAGCCTTCAAATTTTTTGATTGATAACCACATATTTTAGCGTTTTATTTTATCAGGTCTGAAAAATAGAATGTCAGCATAAATAAACAGGGGCTTTCACTTCTGTATATCAAACAATTTTTTTGATGATAAAAACATCACTACCTTTAGCTTAATGGCATCTTATGAATATTTCTAAATTTCAATTGGTCTACCTTGCAGTTCTTTCAATGCTTGGCTTTATTGCGACCGATATGTACCTTCCTGCATTTAAGGCAATGGAAGTTGATTTCGCAACCGGCCCAGAGCAAATTGCTTTGTCTTTAACGGTATTCCTTGGCGGTATGGCAATGGGTCAGCTTCTTTGGGGTCTGGCGAGTGACAAGTATGGTCACCGCAATACGCTGGCAGTTGGTCTTGTTATCTTTACTGCAGCTTCATTCGGCTTAGCATTCAGCACCGAGGTATGGCACCTACTGACACTACGCTTCATTCAAGCGATCGGCGTATGTGCTCCAGCGGTAATCTGGCAAGCAATGGTTATCAAGCGTTACTCGCAAAGCAGTAGCCAGCAAATTTTTGCAACCATCATGCCTTTGGTTGCGCTATCTCCTGCACTAGCACCTCAGCTAGGTGTGTTACTGGCGGATAGCTTTGGTTGGCACAGCATCTTCATCACATTAACCTTGATGGGTGCACTGCTAGTGGCGACAACAATGGCTCAACCAAAAGAAGCGCCTGAAGTAAAACAGACATCGATTAAGACAGACATCAAGATGTTGCTTAAATCAAAGCCTTACATGGGTAATGTTTTAATGTTTGCATCAGCATCTGCCGCGTTCTTCGCTTACCTAACGGGTATGCCAGAGATCATGGCTCAGCTAGGTTATGAAGCAAAAGACATCGGTTTGAGCTTTATCCCACAAACAATCGCGTTCATGGCGGGTGGTTACTTCGGTAAGCAAGCAGTGAAGAAATATGGCGATGGTGTTGTACTAAGAAATCTTATCGGTTTGTTCAGTGTAGCAGCGATGCTTATCTTTATTGCATCACAATGGGAATTGACGTCAATCTGGCCTCTACTTGCGCCTTTCTGTTTGATTGCTGTCGCAAACGGCGCACTTTACCCAATCGTAGTAAACCGTGCCCTATCAAGCGCTAAACAGAGCCCTGCGACAGCTGCTGGTCTACAAAACAGCCTGCAAATCAGTATCAGTGGCCTATCAAGTGCATTGGTCGCAGCAATGGCTAGCCAAGCACTAAGCGCAACGGGTATCGCAGTTGTGATTTGCTTGGGTGCATTGTGGGTTGGCTATATAGTTTCGAACAAAGAGCTTTCTGAACACTTCGCGACACCAGATAACTCTCGAGTGGTCGCTGACGAGAAACAAGACTAGTTTCTAAGTTAACGAAAACAAAAAAGAGCGAGTAATCTCGCTCTTTTTTATATCTAAATTTTACTTATACTTATTTTGCAGCAACGTCACCATCGACTACTTCTAACGCAGGCGCTTTATGACGGCTGTATTCATCATAGTTAACCACTCGGCTGCGGCCCATATCTTTCGCCATGTATAAAGCATTATCGGCCATCTTAACCAGAGATTCGGTATCAGATGCTGGCTTAGGATAAGTGGCGACACCTATCGAAACACCCAACTGACCTAATGACAGGCCTTTATGTTCAAGATGCATCGAACGCACCGCATCACACAAGGTTTGACCAAACTCCGTCGCTTTTTGCATTGAATAATGTGGAAGCAGTACCGCTAACTCCTCACCACCGAGTCGGCAAGCAATCTCGTCTTCGCTGACACTCTGTTTGAGCAGTGCACTGATCTCTTTCAATACGAAGTCACCCGCATCATGACCAAAATTGTCATTGAAGCGTTTGAAGTGATCCAAATCGAGCATCAATAGCGATAATGGTTGCTCGCTGGTGGCCGAATTCATCGAGTGCTCTTCTAGCTTTTGCTCGAAGAAACGACGGTTGAATAAGCCTGTCAGCGGATCACTTAATGCTTGTGAGCGAAGCTTCTCTTGTAAGCTCAGGTTAGCCAATGCTAAGCCTAAGTGCTCTGAAACGCTGAACGCCAATTGCTCAGTAATGGGATCTATCTTGATGTCACCAACACCGAAATAAAGGTGCATGATGCCGATGGTGTTGCCGTGTGCCGTCAACGGAATACACAGGGTTTGGTTGTTTTCCATCTCATGCATGTGACCACAGGTTAACGAGTGGAAATCGTCATTTGATTGGTGTGCACGCCCTTTACGCAGTGACCAGCACTCTTCTGGAGCAAAGCTCGCGCTTCCCGGCCAAGTCTCTCCCCAATCGAGCTGAGTGATCAACTGGTTACGCGATGCGCGCATCAAAGAAACACTGCCGTTCACGTTACCAAGAATTCGCGGCAAGATATCCGAAACGATTTGTTGGGCTTCCACCATGTTGTTACACGCGGCAAGCATATTCGCGAGGCGGTGCATCAACTCAATTTCGTGGGTTCGTTGGCGAATGCGTTCATCTTGCTTCTTCTGTTCTTCTTCCACTCGATGAACAATTTGGCGATTGCTCACGTAAGAGGTGCCGATCAAGAAGCTCAAACTCAGCAACACCATACCAACCAGAATCCCCATCAATTGGAAGTTCATCTGTTTCAGTTGATGCATTGGCGAAGAGATCACGATAACGAAATCTCGCCCGTTAACGCTCTCTTTCATTGAATAATAGATTCGGTCGATGGAGGTAACGGTACTAAAACGGACATCACTGCCAGTACCTTGTTGAAGGGCTTGCTTGAATTCGGGGCGGTTACCGTGATTTTCGACTCTAGCTAGTGCATGGTCTGAAAGATCCGTATCACCTATTACGACACCATCGGGACTGATCACCTGGATTCGGAGTCGAGTGTTGGCTTGGGTTAAGTCTCCGATGTAATCATCGACATCCATATCAGCCGTAAATAACTCACTATCTTCACGAATTTCATAGATAACGTCTGACATCAAAGAGACAAGATGATCACGCTCATTCTCAACAACCAGCTTTTCCAACGTTACATAAAAGCCATAGAGACCTATTAACATTGAAAAAGACAAAATAATGATCGGCAATGTTTGCCATTTCTTTTCAACCAATATCACCGTACATCAACCCATTTATACCGAACTACTGCCCGAATATTAACAATCTATTAAAAAAATACAATTGCCAAATTGATTATTTTGTTAGCAGTGAGTGACCGATACAAAAAAGCCAGTAGCGATGCTACTGGCTTTCGTAAGAATATCTTTTGAACGTTAGAGATTATTTCTTAGTTGGACGCTTCCAATCAGCAATCTTACGTTCTTTCGCACGGCTGATAACCAGCTCATTTTCAGAAACATCGCGTGTCACTGTAGAGCCAGCACCAACGGTAGCACCATTACCAATAGTAACAGGCGCTATTAATTGACTATCTGAACCAACGAATACGTCGTCGCCAATGATGGTCTTGAACTTATTCGCACCATCGTAGTTACAAGTAATTGCACCCGCACCCACGTTTACGCGCTGACCAATTTCAGCATCGCCTAGATACGTTAAGTGGTTCGCTTTAGAACCTTCACCAAGGCGAGTGTTCTTCACTTCGACAAAGTTACCAACGTGCGAGTTATTACGCATATCAGCACCAGGACGTAGACGAGTGAAAGGACCAACCGTACAGTCTTCACCGACCGTTGCACCTTCGATCACGCTGTATGGACGAACGATGGTGTTGTCATCAATCTCGCAGTCTTTCAATACACAACCAGTGCCGATAATCACGTTGTCGCCAATGCTTACGCTGCCTTCGATGATAACGTTAGTGTCAATCTCAACGTCCATACCGCACTGCAGTTCACCACGTAGATCGAAGCGGCTTGGGTCGCGCAGCATTACGCCTTGCTTTAATAACTTGTCTGCTTGCTCAGCTTGGTAAGCACGCTCTAGACGAGCCAGTTGAGAGCGGTCGTTTACGCCTTCCACTTCAATTGGGCTTACTGGGTGTACCGCTTCAACTGCACGACCTTCGTCGTGAGCCGCTGCGATAACGTCAGTCAGGTAGTATTCACCCTGTGCGTTGTCGTTACTTAGGCCAGACAACCAGCGCTTCAGATCGCCACCAGTCGCCACCATAACGCCAGTGTTGATCTCTTTGATAAGCTTCTGCTCATCCGTTGCATCTTTCTGCTCAACGATAGCCACAACAGGACCATTACGACGAATAATACGTCCGTAGCCCATTGGGTTGTCTAACACAACAGTAAGTAGCGCGATGCCACCGTTTGGTTGAGCGTCTAATAGGTTTTCAATGGTTTCAGGTGAGATCAGTGGAACATCACCATATAGCACCAATACTTTTTCATCATCAGCGAAATGTGCAGATGCTTGATCCACCGCGTGGCCCGTACCCAGTTGCTCAGCTTGCAGTGCCCAGTTTACAGATTCTTCAGCTAGGGTAGCCTTCATCTGATCACCACCGTGTCCGTAAACCAGGTTGATGTTTTGGGCGCCTAGACCATTACAGGTATCGATAACATGCTTCACCATTGGCTTACCCGCAAGCGTGTGCAGAACCTTTGGCATGTTTGAATACATGCGAGTGCCTTTGCCCGCCGCGAGAATTACTGCGCTAAACTTCATTGTAAACCTATCCAACATTATTTTTGTTAAGCCTATATTGTAACCGTTTTTGGCCAAAAAATTAAATCGCAATAACCATTTAACCAGTAGTGATACGTAAAAGAAGCATTTTTGAGAACATCAAAAATGCAAAAAGGCGACCCTTAGGTCGCCTTTATCTCAGAGTCTATAATCCTAAAAAGATTAACGACGCTGTTTTGTCAGTTCGATAACTCGTAACTGAGCAATGGCTTTAGCCAGTTCACCGGCCGCTTGTGCGAAGTCTATGTCGCCATGCTGATTTTGGATATTCTCCACAGCCTTGCGTTTAGCTTCTTCCGCCTTTGCTGCGTCTAGCTCTTCACCACGGATAGCTGTATCAGCCAGTACAGTCGCTGTACCAGGCTGAACTTCTACCATACCACCAGAAACATAAATGATTTCTTCGTGGCCGTGCTGCTTAACAATACGCACCATACCAGGCTTGATAGCGGTCAGCAGTGGAGTATGACCATGGAAAATACCAAGCTCACCCTCACTACCGGTCACCTGAAACGTCTCAACAAGGCCTGAGAAAATTTGTTTCTCTGCACTTACAACGTCTAGGTGAAAGGTTATTGCTGCCATATCGCCTCCTAGTTAGCCTTATAGCTTCTTAGCATTCTCGATAGCTTCGTCAATTGCACCACAGTACATGAACGCTTGCTCTGGAATGTCATCGTATTCACCAGATAGAAGACCTTGGAAGCCACGTAGAGTCTCTTTAAGAGGTACGTAAACGCCTGGGTCACCTGTAAATACTTCCGCTACGTGGTAAGGCTGAGTTAGGAACTTCTCAATCTTACGAGCACGAGATACAACTTGCTTATCTTCTTCAGATAGCTCGTCCATACCTAGGATAGCAATGATATCTTTCAGCTCTTTATAGCGCTGAAGAGTAGACTGAACGCCACGAGCGATGTCGTAGTGCTCTTGTCCAACTACCAATGGATCCAGTTGACGTGAAGTAGAATCTAGCGGGTCGATCGCTGGGTATAGACCCATAGATGCGATGTTACGGTTAAGTACAACCGTTGCATCCAAGTGAGCGAACGTTGTTGCTGGAGACGGGTCAGTCAAGTCATCCGCTGGTACGTATACCGCCTGTACAGACGTGATAGAACCAGATTTAGTTGACGTGATACGCTCTTGTAGAACACCCATTTCTTCAGCTAGTGTAGGTTGGTAACCTACCGCAGAAGGCATACGACCTAGAAGTGCTGATACTTCAGTACCTGCTAGTGTGTAACGGTAGATGTTATCAACGAACAGTAGAACGTCACGACCTTCGTCACGGAAGCGCTCTGCCATTGTTAGACCAGTCAGTGCAACACGTAGACGGTTACCTGGTGGCTCGTTCATCTGACCGTAAACCATCGCTACTTTTGATTCTTCAGGTTTTTCGATGTTTACAACACCTGCTTCCTGCATCTCAAAGTAGAAATCGTTACCTTCACGAGTACGCTCACCTACACCTGCAAATACAGATAGGCCTGAGTGTTGAAGTGCGATGTTGTTGATAAGTTCCATCATGTTAACGGTCTTACCTACACCAGCACCACCGAATAGACCGATTTTACCACCCTTAGCGAATGGACAAATCAAGTCGATTACTTTAACACCAGTTTCTAGAAGAGCTGTCTCGTTAGACTGCTCTTCGTAGCTTGGAGCTTCACGGTGAATGGCGTAATGCTCTTCAGCACCAATCTCGCCACACTCATCAATCGCGTCACCTAGGACGTTCATGATACGACCCAATGTCTTAGTACCTACTGGTACTGAGATTGGAGCGCCAGTATTTTCAACTGTCAAACCACGACGTAAACCATCAGAGCTACCCATTACGATTGCGCGAACTACGCCACCGCCAAGTTGTTGCTGAACTTCAAGAACTAGACGTTCTTGTACTTCATTAACATTCAGAGCGTCGTATACACGAGGTACTTCACCCTGTGGGAACTCTACGTCGACTACCGCACCGATGATCTGTACGATCTTACCTGTAGCCATCGTTAATCCTCTAACTATTTAGTTTTACCTAAGCTTAAACCGCAGCTGCGCCTGAAACGATCTCAGAAAGTTCTTGTGTAATCGCCGCTTGACGCGCTTTGTTATACACAAGTTCTAAGTCATCAATAATGTCACCAGCGTTATCTGTTGCTGATTTCATTGCAATCATTCGAGCCGCTTGCTCACAAGCAAGGTTCTCAACCACACCTTGGTACACTTGAGATTCGACATAGCGAACCAATAGTGCATCTAGTAGTGGTTTTGGCTCGGGCTCATAAATGTAGTCCCAAGAATGACTGCGTTTCATTTCTTCGCTGTCTGATTTAGGCAAAGGAAGTAATTGATCGATCGTTGGTTCTTGAACCATAGTGTTTTCAAACTTGTTGAACACTACGAACAGGCGATCTAATTCGCCTTCATCATATTTCTTCAGCATAACGCTTACAGAGCCAATCAAGTCTTCAAGGCTTGGACGATCGCCCAGACCAGAAACTTGAGCTGCTACTTTCGCGCCACTGTTGTTGAAAAATGCTGTCGCTTTTGAACCTACAATTGCAAGTTCAACTTCAGCACCTTTCTCAGACCAATCTTTCATGTCGTTCATGGCTTTTTTGAACAAGTTAATGTTCAAACCACCACAAAGACCACGGTCTGTAGAAACGATGATGTAACCAACACGTTTGGCTTCACGTTCCTCAAGATAAGGATGCTTATACTCGAGGCTACCATTAGCCAAATGACCGATCACTTTACGCATTGTTTCTGCATATGGACGAGTAGCTTCCATTGCGTCTTGAGAACGACGCATTTTTGAAGCTGCTACCATTTCCATTGCTTTCGTAATCTTCTGTGTGCTTTTAACACTACCGATTTTATTACGTATCTCTTTTGCGCCGGCCATCGTTACTCTCCGTTAATGGTATGAGGTGGCCCTAAGACCACCTACCAATTACCAGGTCTGGGTTGCCTTGAAATCGTCAACAAGCTTCTTCAGCTCAGCTTCGATTTCTTTATTGAAAGCACCCGTTGTGTCGATCTGTGTTGCTAGATCGGCATATTGACCACGAGCAAACGACAGTAAAGCAGCTTCAAAGTCTAGAACTTTAGAAAGTTCAACGTCTTGAAGGTATCCACGCTCTGCAGCGAAGATTACTAGAGCTTGGTCAAATACAGACATAGGAGCGTATTGCTTCTGCTTCATCAGTTCTGTAACTTTTTGACCGTGGTCTAGCTGCTTCTTAGTCGCTTCATCAAGATCCGAAGAGAACTGAGCAAATGCTGCAAGTTCACGGTATTGAGCTAGAGCAGTACGGATACCGCCAGATAGCTTCTTGATGATTTTAGTCTGCGCCGAACCACCTACACGAGAAACTGAGATACCAGGGTCAACAGCTGGACGTACGCCCGCGTTGAATAGCTCAGTTTGTAGGAAGATCTGACCATCAGTAATCGAGATTACGTTCGTTGGTACGAATGCAGATACGTCACCAGCTTGCGTTTCGATGATAGGTAGAGCAGTTAAAGAACCAGTCTTGCCTGTCACTTCACCGTTAGTGAATTTTTCTACGTATGCTTCGCTTACACGAGCAGCACGCTCTAGTAGACGAGAGTGAAGGTAGAAAACATCACCTGGGAACGCTTCACGACCTGGTGGACGCTTAAGTAGCAGCGAGATTTGACGGTAAGCTACAGCTTGCTTAGATAGATCATCATAAACAATCAGTGCATCTTCACCGCGATCACGGAAGTATTCGCCCATCGCACAACCAGCATACGGTGCAAGGTATTGCAGCGCTGCAGATTCAGAAGCAGATGCAACAACAACAACAGTGTTTGCTAGTGCGCCGTGCTCTTCTAGTTTGCGAACTACGTTAGCAATAGTCGACGCTTTTTGGCCGATAGCTACGTAGATAGAGAAAATACCAGAATCTTTTTGGTTAATAATCGCATCGATCGCCATTGCTGTTTTACCAGTCTGACGGTCACCGATTACTAGTTCACGTTGACCACGACCGATAGGGATCATTGAGTCAACAGACTTGTAACCAGTTTGAACAGGTTGATCTACCGATTTACGGTCGATTACACCTGGTGCGATAATTTCTACAGGCGAAGTCAATTTAGCTTCGATTGGACCTTTACCATCAATTGGCTCACCTAGCGTGTTTACAACACGACCAAGCATTTCAGGACCTACTGGTACTTCTAGAATACGACCAGTACCTGTAACTTTCATGCCTTCCTGTAGGTCAGCATACGGGCCCATTACAACAGCACCAACCGAATCACGGTTCAAGTTTAGTGCTAGAGCGTAACGGCCACCCGGTAGTTCGATCATTTCACCTTGCATCACGTCCGCTAGGCCGTGGATGCTAAGGATGCCATCGCTTACAGAAACGATAGTACCTTCATTGCGAGCTTCACTAACAACGTCGAAAGATTCAATACGTTGTTTAATTAGATCGCTAATTTCAGTGGAATTAAGTTGCATGCTCCAATCCCCATTAAGACTGCAATGCATCGCTCAGGCGGTCTAAACGACTGCGCGCTGAGTTATCGATGACTAGGTCTCCGGCTCGAATAATAACTCCACTAAGTAGAGTCTCATCTATACTGCAATTCAGCTGAACTTTGCGCGCTAAGCGCTGTTCCAATTTGCTGCTGATCTCTGCGCGTTGTTCTTCAGAAAGTTCTACCGCTGAAGTTACTTCAACGTCGATCTCTTTCTCATACTCTTTTTTGAGTATAAAGAACTCTTTACAAACATCAGGAAAAGCCATTAAGCGGCCATTCTCTGCCATCACTTTAATTAAGTTCTGACCGAATTCATCAAATTGTTCGCCACAAATTACAATGAATACTTCAGCTAATTTTTCAGCAGTCATAGAACCGCTTAATAAATTATGAACATCATCATTTTGTGCCACTTCGGCAGCAAAAGTAAGCATCTGACCCCATTGGTCTAGCTCACCTTTATCTACCGCAAAGTCAAACGCTGCTTTAGCATAGGGGCGTGCGATTGTAGTCAAATCAGACATATACAGCCCCTTGCTTTAAAGTTTTGCAGTAATGTTGTTAAGAAGATCATCGTGTACATCTTTATCGATTGTACGCTCAAGGATTTTCTCAGCACCAGCTATAGCCAGAGTTGCGACTTGTTTGCGCAGGTCATCACGGGCACGTGTACGCTCTGCTTCAATTTCTGCTTCAGCTTGCGCTAAGATTTTCTGGCGTTCTGCCTGAGCTTCTTCGCGTGCTTCATCAATAATTTGAGCTTTACGTTTGTTTGCCTGATCAATAACCTCAGTTGCAGTGCGCTTTGCTTCTTTCATTTGCTCAGAAGCGTTGGCTTGTGCCAGGTTCAAGTCTTTAGCAGCGCGTTCAGCGGCTACTAGACCGTCAGCAATTTTTTTCTGACGTTCTTCAATTGCTTGCATGATTGGTGGCCATACATATTTCATGCAGAACCAAACAAACAATGAAAAAGCAATTGCTTGACCTAACAGAGTTGCGTTCATATTCACAACAGCTACCCCTCGTTAAGAATCAACTACAAAAATTTAATTAACTATTGAGAGTTAATTAGCCTGCTAGTTGACCAACAAATGGGTTAGCAAACGTGAATAGTAGTGCGATTACGATACCGATCATTGGAACAGCATCCAGTAGACCAGCGATGATGAACATCTTAACTTGTAGCATTGGAGCCATTTCAGGTTGACGCGCAGCGCCTTCTAGGAATTTACCACCAAGAATAGCAAAACCAATTGCAGTACCTACGGCACAAAGACCAACAATAATAGCAACAGCGATTGCTGAAAAACTTAGTACAGTTTCCATTTACGTTCTCCGATTAACATTAATAGTTAGAATAAAGCTTAAAAATTTTTTTTAGTGATCACTATCTTCATGAGCCATTGATAAGTAAACGATTGTCAACATCATGAAAACAAACGCTTGAATCAAAATAACCAAGATATGGAAGATAGCCCAAGGTAGTGCACCTACCCATTGTAAGTACCACGGTAGCATTGCCGCGATAAGAATAAACACCACCTCACCCGCAAACATATTACCAAATAAACGCATACCTAGAGATAGTGGCTTCGCTAATAACGAAATTACCTCAAGTACCAAGTTAAATGGAATCATGATTGGGTGATTAAATGGATGCAGTGCCAATTCTTTAGCAAATCCGCCTAGACCTTTCACTTTGATGCTGTAGTAGATCATCAGAGCAAAAACACCTAAAGCCATTGCCATTGTTATATTTACATCAGCTGTAGGAACCACTTTCAAGTAAGGGATACCTAGCCAATGCTCTGCAGGATATGGTAAGAAATCGATAGGCACTAAGTCCATCAAGTTCATTAATATAATCCAGCAGAATATAGTCAGTGCTAGTGGGGCAATCAGAGGGTTGCGGCCATGGAAAGTTTCTTTAACGTTGTCACCAACGAATTCCACTACCATTTCAACAAAACACTGAAGCTTACCAGGTACACCTACTGTTGCTTTCTTAGCGACTGAGCGAAAAACCCAAAGGAATAACATCCCTGTCAACACCGAAAAAAACAGACTGTCTATATGTACGTTCCAGAAACTTGTCTCCTCTACAAGACCAAACTTAGCTAAAGAAAGGTTTTGTAAGTGGTGTTCAATGTATCCGGATGCTGTTGGCGCAGCCATAACTCATCCTATTTTTTATTGTTAATGAAAAGCACTGGCGCAAAGATATTAATACCTAGAACCAGTAAATAGGTCAGTTTGAGGGGAACTAATTCCACCTGCATATACATGTAGACAATAGAGAATAGTAAAACTGTGATAAGGATTTTTAGCGCTTCGCCTGCATAGAACGACGCCGCAACTAACTTAGTTGCACGAGCTCCACTAAATAGGAAAGCACACACACAAAAAACTGCATTTGCGATGACAAAAATACCGCCACCGATTAATGCAGCAAAACCCCAATCAGGATTAACAGCTAAACCTAACCCTATCGCCACTAATATAACCGCGCTAAGCTCGATCAATAACATTTGCTTTGCAAGCACTCGTCCTGGTCTTGCTAACGCCGCTACCATGTATTCGTTCCTCTTTTAAGCCTTCTTTACTACTCGCTTAAAAGCGTGCTGAGAAATTGGCGAAAATTATACGTTCAGCCAAATTGATTGCAACAACAACGCGGCAATCATTTACATTTTTGCATACAAACCGACAACTTTTGTACGAAATCACTTGTTTATTACATAATTGACCTAAATCAATTATCTCATTTAGTACTCTAGTTTAGCAATAAGTTGCTCTAATTTGTGAGGCTCATCAATAGTAATTATTACTTTTGACTTACCGCTAACAGAACGAGTGACTGAAACGTTTGCTTGCAATTTTTCCGTGAGTCTTCGTGAAAGTTCGATAGCTTCTATGTCTTCAGGCTTCGATTCTGGCTCAACGTCTGGTTTTAAACACTTTTTAACAAGCTGCTCGGTTTGACGCACGGTCATTTTTTTGGTCGCTGCAGTGTTTGCTGCTTCAACCTGGGTATCACCTTCAAGCGCAAGCAATGCTCGAGCATGCCCCATTTCTAGTTGTTTATTGGAAACTAAACCTTTTACTTCATTTTCGAGCTGATTTAGACGTAATAAGTTACTCACCGTTGCTCTCGATTTACCGATAACATCAGCGACTTGTTGGTGTGTCAGCTCAAATTCGTTCTGTAGGCGCTCTAGCGCTTGTGCTTCTTCGATAACATTCAGGTCTTCACGCTGAATATTCTCAATCAATGCCATCGCGATAGCGGCCTTGTCTTCCACTCTCTTGATCAGGCATGGCACTTGTTTAAGGCCAGCTTGACGAGCCGCTCTCCAGCGACGTTCACCAGCAATAATCTCGAACTGGTCATGCGCCAGTGGGCGAACTACGATCGGTTGGATAATACCTTGAGATTGAATTGATGCAGCCAGCTCTTCTAGCGCTTCAGGCGCAATATCCTTACGCGGTTGATATACACCAGGCTTCAAACAACCAACAGCCAGTTCGATAAGCTCACCATCAGCCGACAACGCCTGACTATGAGAAGCAACTTGCTGTTTTTCACGAGCCAATGAGCTAGTTGCAAGCAATGCATCTAGCCCTTTTCCTAAACCACGCTTAGACATTGAGCGAATTCCTTTGGTTGGACCTATACTGGGACTTCTTCACGACGCAACATTTCGCCTGCAAGAGCAAGATAAGCCTTAGCTCCTGCGGAATATTTGTCGTAGTACATTGCTGGCTTGCCGTGACTCGGGGCTTCTGCCAGACGCACATTTCTAGGGATCACAGTTCGGTAGACTTTGCTACCAAAGTGTTTTTTGAGTTGATCAGATACTTCGTTCGATAAGCGGTTGCGAGGATCGTACATAGTACGCAGAAGACCTTCGATCTTCAGGTTCTCGTTTACAACAGCCGCTAGCTTACTGATGGTATCCATCAATGCAGTCAAACCTTCCAAAGCAAAGTATTCACATTGCATAGGAACCAACACGGAGTCGGCCGCAGCCATCGCGTTGATTGTAAGAAGGTTTAATGAGGGTGGGCAATCAATAAAGATGAAATCATAGTTATTGCGAATGGATTCGAGTGCGTTTTTTAAACGAACTTCACGAGCAAACACTTCCATTAGCTTGATTTCTGCCGCAGTAACATCGCCGTTTGCGGCGATGAGGTCATAATTGCCAGATGTACTCCGGCAAACCACCTCATCAAATGGGGTGTCTTCAACCAACAAATCGTAAGCAGTTGCTTCAACTTGATACTTGTCGACACCGCTCGCCATAGTGGCATTACCTTGAGGATCGAGGTCAACAACCAATATCTTGCGTTTTGTTGCCGCCATTGATGCTGCTAAATTTATGCAAGTTGTTGTTTTTCCTACGCCACCCTTCTGGTTGGCAATTGCTACGATTCTACCCACTATGGCCTCGCTGATTATCCCTGACGCGATAAAGTAACTAGATGACGCTCTCCATCAAGCTCTGGCACTTGCAAAGCTTTAATGTCTGTCACTGAACACCATTCAGGTAACAGGTCGATTTCGTCTCTAGGATGTTGTCCCTTAAGAGCCAAAAATACACCGGATTGCTCTTTAGGTAAATGGTGACACCACTCTACCATGTCTGTCATTGACGCAAATGCACGACTGAGCACTGCATCAAACTTTTCTTCTGGTTGAAATTCTTCAACGCGACTTTGAACCGGTACCACGTTGTCGATACCCAGCTCATGAATCACCTGTTTGATAAAACGAATACGCTTACCTAGGCTGTCTAGCAAGTAAAACTCGCAGTCTGGATTCATGATTGAGAGCGGAATCCCAGGAAGACCAGGTCCAGTGCCAACATCGATAAAGCGCTTACCTTGTAAGTGAGTGCTAACAATGATGCTATCTAAGATATGTTTCACCATCATTTCTTGCGGGTCACGAACTGACGTTAGGTTATAAGCCTTGTTCCACTTATTCAGTAACTCAACATAGCCAACCAACTGGCCACGTTGTTTTTCAGATACTTCAAGTTCAGTCTGGCCAATCAGGTGATCCAGTTTTTCGCGTAATGCGCTCATTATGCTTCCTCACCTTTTTTCAACAGGCCGTGTTTTTTCAAGTAAACCAACAGAATTGAGATTGCTGCAGGTGTGATACCTGAAATTCGAGAAGCAATACCAATTGAATCAGGCTTAGCTGTCGTTAGTTTAAGAACCACTTCGTTAGAAAGTCCTTTTACCTTGCTGTAATCGATATCAGCAGGCAGTTTGGTGTTTTCATGACGCAGTGATTTTTCAATTTCGTCTTGTTGACGCTGAATGTAGCCATCGTACTTCACTTGGATCTCAACTTGCTCAGACGCTTGTTGATCTTCCAGTGCAGGACCAAAACGATCCAATGCGGTTAGCTGTGAATAAGTCATTTCAGGGCGACGAAGAAGATCTTCACCACTCGCTTCACGAGACATTGGTGTTTTCAGAATTTGGTTCAGTTGATCAATATCTTCAGATTTTGGATTAATCCAAGTCTCTTTCAGACGTTGACGTTCCTTCTCCATGTTTTCCATCTTCTCGTTGAAACGAGCCCAACGAACGTCATCAACAAGGCCAAGTTCACGCGACTTTTCAGTCAAGCGGATATCGGCGTTGTCTTCACGAAGCAGCAGACGGTATTCCGCGCGAGACGTAAACATGCGGTAAGGTTCTTTGGTACCCATGGTCGATAGGTCGTCAATAAGCACGCCCATGTAAGCTTGGTCACGACGCGGACTCCAGCCTTCTTTGCCTTGAGTAAACAGACTTGCATTCAGACCGGCCATCAAGCCTTGTGCAGCCGCTTCTTCGTAGCCAGTGGTACCGTTGATTTGACCCGCAAAGAATAGACCTTTGATAAACTTAGTTTCGTAAGTCAGCTTAAGGTCGCGAGGATCAAAGAAATCGTACTCAATCGCATAGCCAGGACGAACGATATGAGCATTTTCAAAGCCCTTCATCGAACGAACAATTTGAACCTGTACATCAAACGGCAGACTGGTAGAGATACCATTCGGGTATAGCTCGTGAGTCGTTAGACCTTCAGGCTCAATAAAAATTTGGTGACTGTTCTTGTCAGCAAAACGCATTACTTTGTCTTCAATCGAAGGACAGTAACGAGGGCCAATGCCTTCAATTACACCCGCGTACATAGGGCTGCGATCAAGGTTGGCACGAATTACGTCATGCGTATTTTCATTGGTATGCGTGATGTAGCATGGAATTTGACGAGGTTGTTGAGCTCGGCTACCCATGAACGAGAAAACAGGCGTCGGGTTATCGCCGTGCTGAACCTCAAGCTCAGAAAAATCAACGCTACGCGCATCGATACGAGGAGGAGTACCTGTTTTCAGGCGATCAACTCGGAATGGAAGATCACGAAGACGGTCAGCCAGTGCGATCGATGGTGGATCGCCAGCACGGCCGCCTGAAGAACTTTCCATACCAATATGGATCTTGCCGCCTAGGAATGTGCCCACAGTCAGAACCACAGCGCTTGCGCGGAATTTAAGGCCCATCTGCGTTACCACACCGACCACTTGATCCTGTTCAACGATCAAGTCATCAACCGACTGTTGGAACAAAGTCAGGTTTGGCGTGTTTTCAAGAACGTTGCGAACAAAGGCTTTGTACAGTGCGCGGTCAGCTTGTGCTCGAGTAGCACGAACCGCAGGGCCTTTTGATGCGTTCAATGTTCTGAACTGAATACCTGCATGATCAATAGCTTGCGCCATTAATCCACCCATTGCATCGACCTCTTTTACCAAGTGGCCCTTACCGATCCCGCCAATGGCTGGGTTACAAGACATTTGTCCTAGCGTATCGATATTATGAGTAAGTAATAACGTACTTTGACCAGTACGTGCAGATGCGAGTGCGGCTTCCGTTCCTGCATGGCCACCACCAACAACGATGACGTCAAATTTTTCGTGATAAAGCATGAACCGACCTCAGGTATTCAAACGTTTTCTAGATTGATAAAAAGGAGCGATATTCTACCTGTTTTCATAGCCTGAGAAAACGTTTTTGGGATTTTTCGAAAAAGCTGTTTTTAATTAATATAGATAAGATCTTTAAGGAGATCTTTTATTAGATCTATTATTAGGATCGAGGGCGTCTGTGGATAAGTCGAAAATGATCAACGAGATCATGGATCTTTTTTGGATCAAATGATGTGATCTAACTTTGATCAGGATGAGGATTAGCTGGGATCAAAATGGCTACTTATTCACAGGAGGAAATTAGCCTAAAACTTGTTATTTGGATAACTATAGGTTAATCACCGTATATGTATGATCTTATCCACAGAAGAAATTGAAAATAGATCGCTAATTTTCGATGTTTTTGAAAAAAAGTTATTCACAATCGCGATGTTCAGAGACAAAAAAAGCGGCATAAGCCGCTTTTTGAGAGAAGAGAGAGGTTAAAACTGGTCGCTATGATCGTTGAACCAAGCTTCTGCTGCGTCTTCTGGTACCGGAATTTCCAATACATCGATGGTAAAACAGTCAGAAATAGGCTGAGCACCGAGCTCTTTCATCTGGCTGTGGATTGATTTTCCCGCCAAACAGAAGGTATCGTAACTCGAATCACCAAGTGCCACGACAGCAAAGCGAACCTGGCTTAAATCTGGAGATTGCTGGGTCAATGCGTCGATAAACGGCTTAATATTATCTGGAAATTCACCCGCACCATGAGTTGAAGTCACCAGCAACCAAAAGCCTTGTTGGGGAATATCATCGAATTCAGGCTGATTATGAAGGGTGATCTCGTGGCCTTGTTCTTCAAGAAGATCATTAAGGTGATCGCCAACGTACTCTGCACCACCTAAGGTGCTGCCTGTAATAATGTGGATCATTAAGCTGTCCTTACTAAAGAAAAAGGCCAGCATGAGCCGGCCTTTAAAGGTTATTTACCAATACAGAAAGAGGTGAAGATACGGCCGAGTAGGTCATCTGAGCTGAACTCACCAGTAATCTCGTTAAGGTGTTGCTGCGTTATACGCAGTTCTTCTGCCAAGATTTCCCCTGCCATATAGCCTTCGAGCTGTTGCTGGCCAATATCTAGATGCTCAGATGCGCGTTCTAGAGCATCTAAGTGGCGACGACGTGCCATGAAGCCACCTTCATTACCACCAGCAAAGCCCATGCAATCTTTTAAGTGATTACGCAGTGCATCAACGCCTTGTCCCGTCTTTGCTGATAGTCGAATCAGAGTTGGATCATTAACATGGCAAATCCCGAGATCTTCACTGGTTTGATCGGCTTTGTTACGAATCACGGTCATTCCGATGTTATTCGGCAGACGATCAACGAAATCGGGCCAGATATCTTTCGGGTCGGTTGCATCGGTAGTGGTGCCATCGACCATAAATAAAACGCGATCGGCTTGAGCAATTTCTTCCCAAGCGCGTTCAATGCCGATTTTTTCGACTTCATCCGAGGCTTCACGCAGGCCAGCGGTATCAATAATGTGCAGTGGCATACCATCAATATGGATATGTTCACGCAGTACATCACGCGTGGTACCAGCAATGTCAGTCACAATCGCGGAGTCTTTACCCGATAATGCATTTAGTAAGCTCGACTTACCGGCATTAGGACGGCCTGCAATCACCACTTTCATGCCTTCACGCATGATGGCACCTTGATTGGCTTCTTGGCGAACCGCTTCGAGGTTGTCGATGATAGCTTGTAAGTCAGCACTTACTTTACCGTCAGCAAGGAAATCAATCTCTTCTTCTGGGAAGTCGATAGCGGCTTCAACATAGATGCGTAAGTGAATCAGAGAGTCCACCAGCGTATTAATGCGTTTTGAGAACTCACCTTGCAACGATTGCAGAGCTGATTTCGCCGCTTCTTCTGAACTGGCATCAATGAGGTCAGCAATTGCTTCTGCTTGGGTTAAATCCATCTTGTCGTTCAAGAAGGCACGCTCCGAGAACTCACCTGGGCGTGCTGCGCGTAGCCCTGGAATCGCAAGGATGCGTTTGATGAGCATATCCATTACCACAGGACCACCGTGGCCTTGTAGCTCTAATACGTCTTCACCGGTAAACGAGTGCGGGTTAGGAAAGTAAAGCGCGATGCCTTGGTCTAGCTCTAAACCATCGTGAGATTTAAAAGGGGTGTACTCAGCGTAACGTGGTTTCAGTACTTTGCCGGTAACTTCAAGCGCAACTTGGGCTGCTTGTGGGCCTGAAACGCGAATAATACCGACGCCGCCACGGCCGGGTGCAGTCGCTTGAGCAACAATCGTATCTGTAGTCATAGTTGTGCCTGCTAGCATGTGAAAGCCAAAAAGGGGCGCTCACGATTAATCAATTAGCTGAATTGTAATCAGCTAAAAACAAAAAGGCGACCTTTTGGTCGCCTTTCTTTATCTCTTTCTATTATCGAACTTACTTAGAATGTAAGCCTTTCTTTTCCAGCGCGCGGTAGATAAGCGTTTGCTGAATCAGAGTTACGATGTTCGATACTAGCCAGTATAGAACCAGACCTGAAGGGAAGAACAGGAAGAAGAATGTGAACATAACCGGCATAAAGGTCATGATCTTCTGCTGCATTGGATCCGTTACAGTTGTCGGGCTCATCTTCTGGATTAGGAACATTGAAGCACCCATCAGAAGTGGCAAGATGTAGTATGGGTCTTGTGCTGAAAGGTCAGTAATCCAACCGAAGAACGGTGAGTGACGCAGTTCAACAGACTCCATTAGTGCCCAGTATAGCGAAATGAAGATAGGCATTTGCAGAAGGATAGGTAAACAGCCACCTAGTGGGTTTACTTTCTCTTTTTTGTAAAGCTCCATCATTTCTTGGCTCATGCGTTGACGGTCGTCGCCAATACGCTCACGCATTGCAGTCAGCTTAGGCTGAAGCATACGCATTTTCGCCATAGACGTGTACTGAGCTTTTGTTAGTGGGTACATAGCACCACGAACGATGAAAGTTAGGATGATGATTGCCACACCCCAGTTCACAACGAAGCTTTGAATGAACGAAAGCAGAGTATGAAGAGGTTTAGCAATGAACCATAACCAACCGTAGTCAACTACTAGGTCTAGGTTAGGTGCAGTTTCAGCCATTTGGTCTTGAAGTTTTGGACCAACCCAAAGCGTTGCTTTGAAGCTCGCTTCGTCGCCATTAGCGATAGTCTTGTTCGGCATACGAACACCGATGTCGCCTAGGTTACCGATTACACGAGTGTAAAGGTTGCTGCCTGCTTCGTCGCGTGGGATCCATGCACTTGCAAAGTAGTGTTGAATCATCGCTGCCCAACCTTGACCGTTTGCTAGGTTAAGAGACAGGTTGCGATCTTGCATGTCGTCGAAGCTGTATTTTTTGTAACGCGTATCTTCCGTAGAGTAAGCACCACCACGGTAAGTTGGCATTGTTAGGCTACCGCCGTCATCCATTACGTTCTGACGTAGGTGAGCGTACATGCCGAATGTCGCGTTGTTACCAGAGTTGTTGACTACATCGTATTCAACATCCATTGCGTAGCTGCCACGCTTAAGGACGAATGTTTTCGTGTAATCAAGGCCGTTCGCTTGGTAAGTCATCGGGATGCGTAGTTCATCCTGACCATCAGCAAGCGTGAAGCTGTCTGCTGAAACGGTGTAGCTTGGGCGGTTTGTGCTGCTTAGGTCGATACCTTGAGGACCCACTAGACCGCTTTGTGCGATAAATTGGTGACCAGGTTCGTTTTTAAGAAGAACAAACGTATCTTCTGAATCGAACTCAGCAGAGTAATCGTTTAGGTTTGCTTTAACGACATCACCACCAACCGTATCAATTGACAGAGTCAGTACATCAGTTGTTACTGTGATAGTTTTAGCAGAAGCAACTTGACCAGGAGCCGGGTCTAGATCATCTGCATAAGATGGCGCTGGTAGGGTGCTGCCAGATTGTGCCTGCTCAACCGCTTGTGGTGCTGGATTCTGAGCTACGTTCCATTGTTGGAACAGTAGGAAAGAAACCAAAGCCAATGCGATTAACAGGATATTACGTTGAGAATCCATCGTTATTTATCTCTGTCTTGTTTTTGGACTGGTGGAACGGGGTCAAAGCCCCCTTCGTTCAAAGGATGGCATTTTAATAGACGTTTGCCTGATAACCAACACCCTTTTACAAAACCGTGAGCTTTCAACGCTTCTATCGCATATAAAGAGCAGGTTGGAGTAAATCGGCAGCGTGGGCCGATGAGTGGACTAATAAACCATCTATAAAAATAGATGGGTATTAGCGCTATCCACGCGAAGGGCGAGACAGGCGAAGCCATAATTTGTCGAGTAGCTTGAACATTTCTTCATTGCTTAAATCTTGCGCGCTCTTCTTAGCGATTACAACAAAATCTTTGTTAGGAAGTTTGTGTTGAGTGTTACGAAAGCTTTCACGAGTAAGACGCTTGAATCGGTTACGACCCACGGCGGTTTTAATCTGCTTTTTCGGAACGGCTAATCCAAGACGAGGATTTGAAAGAGAGTTATTTCGGGCAATGATGGTGAAATGAGGGGAGCCAGCTCGATGAGCTTGCTTGAAGACATTTTGATAATGTTCGGGAGTTAACAAGCGTAACTCCCGACCGAAGGCTAGCTTATTCAAAATAATCAAAGATTACTTAGAAAGACGCTTACGGCCTTTTGCACGACGTGCATTGATTGTTGCGCGACCGTTCTTAGTAGCCATGCGAGCACGGAAACCGTGAGTACGCTTACGCTTTAGAACTGTAGGTTGAAAAGTGCGTTTCATTGTAATTACCTTACTGATCAGTAGTTTTAGGTTTTTGTTAAACCCGGCGTGGGCATTTTTTCTCTTCTTTATATAAGAAAGGAAAACCGACGCCTCTCAACAAAGAGGCGGAATTGTAATCACTGTCACAAAAAGTGTCAATGATTGGGTTAACTAAAATTCCGGTCGGGGGATTATACGTAGAATAACTAAAATCACAAGGATCCTTAGTCGATCCCAACCTTATTTAAGAATTTTTTTAATTTAGGATCCTGTGGATTACCAAAAATATCCTGTGGAGATCCCTGCTCGACAATATGACCGTCAGCCATGAAGATCACTCGGTCTGCGACCTCTCTCGCGAACTGCATTTCATGGGTAACCACCAGCATGGTTTGATGCTGATTTGCCAGTTTTTTCATTAGGTTAAGCACTTCGCCAACCCACTCAGGATCGAGCGCTGAAGTCGGCTCATCAAACAGTAAAAGCTCGGGTTGTAGTGCCATTGCACGGCCAATACCCACCCGTTGTTGCTGGCCACCAGAGAGCGCGGCTGGGTAGCTATCCCCTTTGTCACCTAAGCCAATATCATCAAGTATTTGTTGTGCTTTTTCATGGGCTTGCTGCTTTTTCCAACCACGAACGGTAATTAAACCTTCAGCAATATTCTGTCTCGCGGTTTGGTGAGCGAACAGTGCATAGTTTTGGAACACAAAACCGGTCTTACGACGCAGTGCAAGCACCTCTGCCTTAGTGTGTTTCTGAGTATCAACCTTGATATCATCAATCGAAATCGTGCCTTGATCGGCTTGCTCTAGAAAATTCACACAACGCAGTAGGGTAGACTTACCTGTACCACTTGAACCTATGATGACAATTATCTCGCCTTGTTTGATTTCTAGGTCGATCCCTTTCAAAACTTCGGTGTCACCAAACTGCTTGTGGATATTTTGTAATTTGATCATCGTACATACGCCTTATTCAGTTTCACTTCGGCCCAAATTTGAATACGAGTGAGGATAACCACCACGCCCCAGTAAATCAGCGCGACCGCTAAGAAAGCCTCGAAGAAGCGGAAACTTGAAGAAGCCTCCATCTGAGCTTTAGCCATGATTTCGGCGACACCTAGGGTGAAGGCAAGTGAAGTCGACTTGATCATGTCGATGAAGTAGTTCATCAACGACGGCAGTGCCACGCGAGTTGCTTGCGGTAAGATCACTCGGCGCATCGCTTGGCTGGTTGTCATACCGACCGAAAGGCTGGCTTCCATCTGGCTGCGATCAATACCGATAATCGCGGCACGAATACTTTCTGCCATATACGCGGCAAAGTGCAGGGTTAAGCCAATTACAGCGGCGCTGAAGGCATCCAACCCAACCATCCACGGGAAGACTTGTGGTAAGCCGTAATAAAGGAGGAACAGCTGCACCAACAGTGGGGTGCCTCGGAAGAAGCTAATGTACAGCTGGCTCAGTTGGTCGAGTACTGGGATTTTGAATACACGAATATTCGCCAGTATCAGAGATAGGATCAGAGCAAAGAACAAGCCCCAAGTCGCCATCTCCATCGTGGTGCCTAAATACTTCAGTAGTATCGGCAACAGCTCTAGCATGTAATTAAAGTCAAATCCCATAATCTATCTCGTATTTTTATTGGCAGTGTTGTTCTATATGTAAGTACTGTTCTATCAGATTTTTTAATCAGTGCACAAAAGCAAAAAGCCCACCGCTGTATAAAGCAGTGGGCCTTGAATGGAGAAAGTGAGTAATTACTTCTGAGTAATGTCCGCACCAAACCATTTCTGAGAGATACTTTCTAGCGTACCATCTGCGCGCATTGCTGCTAATGCTTCATTTACTTCTGCTTGCAGTTTTTTGCCGTTATCGTTGTCGACGAAAGGCCAAGCGTTTTCAATTGTTTCGAATGGCTGCCCCGCCAGTTGTAATGGTAGACCAGTCTTCTTGATAAGCTCTAGTGCTGATAGGCGATCCATTACGAATGCATCGGCGCGGCCAAGTGCCACATCATGTTCAATACCTGTATCGTAGGTTTTTACATTGATCTTGCCATCTTTGTCGTAGCTGCGAAGCAGTTGTTCAAAGTTTGAGCCTAGGTTTACCGCAACCGTCTTACCATCAAGGTCTTCGATACCTTTAATGCTGTCATTACCTTTACGAACGGTAATTTGTGCGCCGTCTACTACGTATGGGTCTGCGAATAGGTATTTCGCTTTACGTGCATCCGTCATTGTAATTTGGTTTGAAATGGTATCGATGCGACCCGTTTCAAGAAGACCAAACAGACCAGAGAAGTTTGCCGTTACGTATTCAACCTTGTAATCGTTACGCTTACCGATCTCATCCCATAAATCCACTTCAAAACCCTGTAGTTGGTCTTGTTTAACGAACGTAAACGGGAAATAGCGACCAGACATGCCGACTTTAACTTCAGTCGCAGCTTGAACAGTAGCAGCAGAGAGTGCGATAGCCGCAATTGCAGCCTTAATCCAGTTATTCATTTGGTAACTCCTTATATTTATGGGTTTGGATGTTACTGGGAAAATGCTCACTAGAATAAATAACCAGATGTTATTAACCATAACCAGATTGAATTCCCGATTTGGGGATAACTAGCAAGGATCCGGGCATAAGTGGATCATTGTGTGAGTAAATTAGGGGCAAGGTGTGTGGATCCACCGATAAATTACAAATTTATTGTGAATAACTTGGATCTTATTCACTGGATCTGTGATCAATTGCTGGTGATCTGACTTATCAACAGGTAAAATTAGCGGTCATTTCATATTACTTTAAATAGAGTGAGGGCACCGTGTCATCTTCGCTTTGGTTGCAGTGTTTGCAACAGCTTCAAGAAGAGTTACCAGCTACAGAATTCAGTATGTGGGTTCGTCCGTTACAAGCGGAACTCAATGACAATACTCTAACTCTATTTGCACCGAACCGTTTCGTACTCGATTGGGTTCGTGATAAGTATCTAAATAGCATTAACCGTCTGCTGCAAGAATATTGCGGTAACGATATCCCACATCTTCATTTTGAAGTGGGAAGCAAGCGTGTGATTGCACCAAAGCCTGCGACACCGGCACCGACTCAGACTCGTACTGCAGCTGATGTGGCCGCTGAGTCATCAGCACCTGCGCAATTACAAGCTCGCAAGCCTGTCCATAATATCTGGCGTGATGAAGAGCCTGTCGCGGTTGACTTGAATCACCGCTCAAACGTGAACCCAAAACATAAGTTCAATAACTTTGTTGAAGGTAAGTCGAACCAACTGGGTTTGGCTGCGGCACGTCAGGTTTCTGATAATCCAGGTACAGCCTACAACCCGTTGTTCCTATACGGCGGCACAGGTTTAGGTAAAACGCACTTGTTGCATGCGGTGGGTAACGCCATTGTTGATAATAAGCCGAATGCGAAAGTGGTTTACATGCACTCAGAGCGTTTTGTTCAGGATATGGTAAAGGCCCTACAAAACAACGCGATCGAAGAATTTAAGCGCTACTACCGTAGTGTTGATGCATTGCTTATCGATGACATCCAATTCTTTGCTAATAAAGAGCGTTCTCAAGAAGAGTTCTTCCATACCTTTAACGCGCTGCTTGAAGGCAACCAACAGATCATCCTAACGTCTGACCGTTATCCAAAAGAGATCAACGGGGTAGAAGATCGTCTTAAATCTCGCTTCGGCTGGGGTTTGACGGTAGCGATTGAGCCACCAGAGCTTGAGACGCGTGTTGCGATCTTGATGAAGAAAGCCGAAGACCACCAAATTCACCTTGCGGATGAAGTAGCGTTCTTTATTGCCAAGCGTCTACGCTCTAACGTTCGTGAGCTGGAAGGCGCATTGAACCGTGTTATTGCGAATGCAAACTTCACTGGCCGCCCGATCACGATCGACTTCGTGCGTGAAGCACTGCGTGACCTACTTGCACTGCAAGAAAAACTGGTCACTATTGATAACATTCAAAAGACAGTAGCCGAGTACTACAAAATCAAAGTCGCTGATCTATTGTCTAAGCGTCGTTCTCGTTCTGTTGCTCGTCCACGTCAATTGGCGATGGCACTGGCGAAAGAGCTAACAAACCACAGCTTGCCTGAGATTGGCGATGCATTCGGTGGTCGTGACCACACGACGGTACTGCATGCTTGTCGTAAGATTGCTCAGCTGCGTGAAGAGAGCCACGACATTAAAGAAGATTATTCGAACTTGATTCGTACCCTTTCTTCTTAATACACAGTATTCTTAACCTTAATAAGCAGAATCTTGGCCACGTACTATTACGCAGTGCCATTTAGACCGTAAGAGCAAGATATGAAATTTACCATTGAACGTAGTCACCTGATTAAGCCATTACAACAAGTATCTGGCGCACTCGGTGGCAGGCCAACGCTTCCAATTCTAGGAAACCTACTGATTAAAGTAGAAGATAACGTGTTGTCGATGACAGCGACGGATCTAGAAGTTGAACTGATCAGCCGTGTAACGCTTGAAGGTGATTTCGAAGCGGGCAGCATTACCGTACCTTCACGTAAATTCCTAGATATCTGCCGTGGATTGCCAGATAACTCAGTGATCACTGTGGTATTGGATGGTGACCGTATTCAGGTTCGTTCAGGTCGTAGCCGCTTCTCATTAGCAACATTACCTGCGGCAGATTTTCCAAATATTGAAGATTGGAGCAGTGAAGTTGAAGTGTCAGTGACACAAGCTGAACTTCGCGGTCTTATCGAGAAAACACAATTCTCAATGGCGAACCAAGATGTTCGTTATTACCTCAACGGTATGTTGTTTGAGATTGAAGGTTCTATCCTGCGCAGCGTAGCGACCGATGGTCACCGTATGGCAGTATCTCAAGCACAACTGGGTGCCGATTTTGCTCAGAAGCAGATCATTGTTCCTCGTAAAGGTGTTCAAGAGCTAGTGAAGCTATTGGATGCACCTGAACAGCCAGTAACACTGCAAATTGGTAACTCTAACGTGCGAGCTGAAGTGAACAACTATGTCTTCACTTCTAAGCTTGTTGATGGTCGTTTCCCTGATTATCGCCGCGTAATGCCGCAAAATACCACCAAGACACTTGAAGCTGGCTGTGATGAATTACGTTCAGCATTTTCTCGTGCTGCGATTCTATCGAATGAAAAATTCCGTGGTGTTCGCGTTAACCTTGCTGATAGCGAGATGCGTATTACCGCGAACAACCCAGAGCAAGAAGAAGCGGAAGAAGTACTCGATGTTAACTTCGACGGTGACGCATTAGAGATTGGCTTCAACGTAAGCTACGTATTGGATGTTCTGAACACACTGCGTTGTGAACAGGTTCGTATCTCAATGTCAGACGCCAATGCGAGTGCTCTTATCGAGAACGCACAAGATGACAGCGCGATGTACGTTGTTATGCCAATTCGCTTATAAGCTGCCCTATGTTGACCTACCGAGTCGTGATTGAAGATTAATATGAAGACGTTATGCCTTTATCGCGCTTAATCGTTAAGCAGTTTAGAAATATTGAAGCCTGTGACATTCAACCGTCATCAGGCTTTAACTTTCTTATAGGGGCTAACGGAAGCGGCAAAACCAGCGTCCTTGAAGCGGTGTATCTGCTCGGACATGGTCGCTCATTCAAGAGTTCACTTACCGGTCGTATCATACAAAACGAGTGTAGTGAGCTGTTTGTACATGGCCGTTTTATGACCTCGGATCAATTTGAGCTGCCAATTGGCATTAATAAGCAGCGCGATGGCACGACAGAGGTTAAAATAAGCGGTCAAACTGGGCAAAAGTTGGCTCAGTTAGCTCAAGTCTTACCTTTGCAGTTGATTCACCCTGAAGGGTTTGATTTACTAACCGATGGACCTAAGCATCGCCGAGCATTCATTGATTGGGGAGTCTTCCACAGTGAGTCGGGCTTTTATGATGCGTGGGGCAGGGTAAAGCGCCTCAATAAGCAGCGAAACGCCTTATTGAAAACGGCAACCCACTATCGAGAGCTGAGCTATTGGGACCAAGAACTGGCCCGTTTAGCTGAAAGCATCAGTCAGTGGCGTGCCACCTACGTTGATCAGCTCAAAGAAGTCGCCGAAGAAATCTGTGCGACCTTCCTTCCTGAGTTTGAGATAAAGATTAACTACTATCGTGGCTGGGACAAAGACACCCCGTACGCCGAGATATTAGAAAAGAATTTTGAAAGGGATCAGCAGCTTGGTTACACCTTTAGTGGGCCAAACAAAGCGGATCTGAAGATAAAAGTGAACGGCACTCCAGTGGAAGATGTCTTGTCACGAGGTCAACTGAAGTTGATGGTGTGCGCGCTACGAGTAGCACAAGGGCAACACCTCACTCAAATGACAGGTAAGCAGTGCATCTATTTGATAGATGACTTCGCTTCCGAATTAGATAGCCAACGCCGAGCACGTCTTGCTGAGTGTTTAAAGGCGACCCAGGCTCAAGTTTTTGTAAGCTCTATTACCGCTGATCAGATTGCAGATATGCATGACGAAAATAGCAGGATGTTTCATGTGGAACATGGCAAAATAGAGCAAGGATAATTAGTCAGAGAGTAACTATGTCAGATAATTACGATTCATCGAGTATTAAAGTACTGAAGGGTCTGGATGCGGTACGTAAGCGTCCTGGAATGTACATTGGCGACACGGATGATGGTACCGGTCTGCACCACATGGTTTTTGAGGTGGTAGATAACTCTATTGATGAAGCGCTAGCTGGTCACTGTAATGACATCATTGTAACTATCCATGAAGATAGTTCTGTGTCTGTGAGCGATGACGGCCGTGGTATTCCAACAGAATTGCACCCAGAAGAAAACGTATCAGCAGCAGAAGTAATCATGACGGTTCTTCACGCTGGTGGTAAGTTCGATGATAACTCGTACAAGGTATCTGGTGGTCTGCACGGTGTTGGTGTTTCAGTAGTTAACGCACTTTCTAAGCAAGTTACTCTTACTATCCACCGCGGTGGCAAAATCCACACTCAAACCTACAGCCACGGTGAGCCTCAAGCGCCACTAGCGGTTATCGGTGACACGGATAAAACAGGTACAGAGATTCGTTTCTGGCCGAGTGAAGAAACCTTCACTAACATCGAGTTCCATTACGACATTTTAGCTAAGCGTCTACGTGAGCTATCATTCTTGAACTCAGGTGTATCAATTAAGCTAATTGACGAGCGCGAAGAAGACAAAATGGATCACTTCGAATACGAAGGCGGTATCCAAGCGTTTGTTGAACACCTTAATACCAACAAAACGCCAATCATCCAAAAAATCTTCCACTTTAATTCTGAGCGCGAAGACGGTATTACCGTTGAAGTGGCGATGCAGTGGAATGACGGCTACCAAGAAAACATCTACTGTTTCACCAACAACATCCCTCAACGCGATGGTGGTGCTCACTTAGCAGGTTTCCGTGCGGCGCTAACGCGTACACTGAACAGCTTCATGGACAAGGAAGGCTTTTCTAAGAAAGCGAAGACTGCAACCTCTGGTGATGATGCTCGTGAAGGTCTGACGGCGATTGTTTCTGTTAAAGTGCCTGATCCTAAGTTCTCAAGCCAAACTAAAGATAAGCTGGTTTCTTCAGAAGTGAAGTCTGCCGTTGAATCTACAATGGGTGAGAAGTTGTCTGAGTTCCTTATTGAGAACCCAGGTGAAGCGAAAACAGTTTGTTCTAAAATTATTGATGCAGCACGTGCTCGTGATGCAGCGCGTAAAGCTCGTGAAATGACTCGTCGTAAAGGCGCGTTAGATTTAGCGGGTCTTCCAGGTAAGCTTGCTGACTGTCAGGAAAAAGATCCTGCACTGTCTGAACTATACATTGTGGAAGGAGACTCTGCTGGCGGTTCAGCTAAGCAGGGGCGTAACCGTAAGAACCAAGCAATCCTACCGCTGAAAGGTAAAATCCTTAACGTAGAGAAAGCACGTTTCGATAAAATGCTGTCTTCTCAAGAAGTAGCAACGCTAATCACAGCTCTTGGTTGTGGTATTGGCCGTGACGAATACAACCCAGATAAACTGCGTTACCACAACATCATCATCATGACCGATGCCGATGTCGATGGTTCTCACATCCGTACTCTGCTACTGACGTTCTTCTACCGTCAAATGCCAGAGCTGATTGAACGTGGTTACATCTACATTGCTCAACCGCCACTTTACAAAGTGAAGAAAGGTAAGCAAGAGCAGTACATTAAAGATGAAGATGCGATGAACCAGTATCAAGTATCTTTGGCTTTAGACAACGCAGAACTGCACGTAAACCCTGAAGCGCCAGCATTTGCAGGTGAAGGTTTAGAGAAGCTTGTTCAGCAATACAATGCAGGCATCAAGCTTGTTGATCGTATGAGCCGCCGTTACCCACGCGCATTGGTTCACGAACTGATTTACGTTCCTCGTCTAACGGCTGAGCAGTGTCATGATGACGCGGCAGTTGAAGCTTGGGGTAAGCAGCTTGTTGAACAGCTAAACGCGAAAGAAGTAGGTGCGAGCCAATACAGCCTTGAAGTTGAAAAACACGAAGAGCTAGGCTTAAGTGTTCCTAAGATTGTGGTTCGTACTCATGGTGTGACTCATGAACACGTGCTGAGCATCGATCTTATTAACTCTAAAGAGTTTGGTAAGCTAGCGGATCTTTCTGAAGCTCTTGATGGCTTGATTGAAGAAGGCGCTTACATTAAGCGTGGCGAGCGTACTCAAGAAGTTTCTAGCTTCGTTGATGCTCTGAACTGGTTAGTGAAAGAGTCTCGTCGTGGTCTAAGCCTACAGCGATACAAAGGTCTAGGTGAGATGAACCCTGATCAACTTTGGGAAACCACAATGGATCCTGAAACTCGCCGTATGATGCAAGTAACCATTGAAGATGCTGTTGGTGCTGATCTGTTGTTTACGACGCTAATGGGTGACCAAGTTGAACCTCGTCGTAACTTCATCGAAGAGAACGCATTGAAGGTTGCTAACCTTGATGTATAGATTTCTTTAGCAATAAAGAAACTCAAAACCATAAAAGCACTGCCCATTGGCGGTGCTTTTTTATGTCTGTTCGATATGACGACCTGCCGTGGCGAGGAAGTACTTTCCGGATAAAAGTCCTACCTCGTAGTCATGTTCAAGTGCATGCTGTGGGCTTCCCAGCAATGTTGAGTGCAGCGCCTTGTCTGGATGAATCTCATAGATGGTCGCGTCTTCTGGCGGGTTACTCAGAAAGTCTTGAGTCGCGCGGTAATGGGCTTCGTGCTTGAGTAACAGCTCAATCATCGCTTTAGCTTTTGTTTTCCCTAACAACTTACTGTATTTGCACATCCAGCGGTGATCAAAAGATGTTGAGATAGGTACCGTCCGAATCACCACAATATGTTTATAACCCCGTTTATAGGCTTCTTGTGCAGGGATCGGGGCGGCAATGCCACCATCTAGCCACTCTTCATCATTCGCTTGAATTGCCTTTGGGCTGATAAAGGGAACGGCACATGAGGCTTTGAGAGCGTCCTGCCAAGCGTGTGAGTCTAAGTCAAAATAGGCTGGCTCGTGACGAGTCGCGTGGGATGCACAGGCAAGCACCTGACAACTTTTCATATTGTCATGACCTGACTGCCAGTTGAGCGGCAAGCTTGTTTCGGTTTGTTCAAGTAACCAGTCTAGATCTAATCCTTTCTTTTGCAGTAAGAACTTATAGGTATCAAAGAATTCAGGGCTGGCTGTTGCTTCTGTTATGACGCGATAAGCATGGCGATGTTGCCCGCATATATAGGATGCTAGGTTAAGAGAGCCCGCGGATGTGCCAATCATCAATGAAAACGGATTAAAGCCTTGTTCGAGAAAAGCATCCAACACGCCCGCTGTAAAAATTCCGCGCTGGCCGCCGCCTTCCGTTACCAGAGCCACCTTATCGATGTGGATATCGAGGTGCGCTAAGGCATCGTAAGAGTGGAGTGCGTAAGAAATATGCGTAGAAGACATCAGAATTGCCACCAAAAGCGATAAAAAAGGATTCAACCTGATTAGGATATGACCAATGGTGGTTAATTAAAATTAAGTAATATTTATACAGCGTTTGGTTTTTCTTAACTAAAAAGTTGAATCAAGCTGCTTGAAAAGCGCTTTGTGGCACCACATATCTATTTATGAAGAGGATGACTGTCTTGCTCAAAAGAGAAGAAACAGAACCTTCATTACCGCTAACGAAGTATCGCTCAATAGAGGATAACTTTGGCAGCACACAACTTAAAAATTGATTCATTGCCATGTCCCAGCGTTGTCGCCAATAGAGGTGAAACCCGAGGAATGCGAATTGAATCTCTTAGCTGTTTACTGGGTCACACACAGGTTAGATCTAAGTAAAATTCGCAGCTAAGACTATTGCTTACTAAAAGGATAGCATTATGAGAACTGTAGATTTCACTCCACTTTACCGCAACGCAATCGGCTTCGATCGTCTATTCAACATGATGGAAGCGAACACATCGAAGAACTCTTCTGGCGGTTACCCACCATACAACATCGAGCAAAAAGACGAGAACAACTACCGTATTACTATGGCAGTTGCTGGTTTTGCTGATGACCAATTAGATCTGACTCAGAAAGAGAACATGCTAATTGTGAAAGGTGAGCGTAAAGCAGAAGCAGAGAAAACCTTCGTATACCAAGGTATCGCAGAGCGCGATTTCGAGCGTAAATTCCAACTGGCTGACTACGTAAAAGTGGTAGGTGCAAGCATGGAAAACGGTCTTCTTCACATCGACCTAGAACGCGAAATCCCAGAAGCGATGCAACCACGTAAGATTGCTATCAATGGTAATAGCCTACTAGAAGGTTAATTACTGTTAGCTCCTTAGAGCTAAAAATATCGGGAAGTAGAAGTGAAAGAGCACCTCATGAGGTGCTCTTTTTGTATTTGACCTGCGGTAAGCTAAAAGCTCTTATTACTGCTCTGAGTAAGCCTTTTTCACTTCTTCAGCAATGATAGCAATGCCTTTCTGCATCGCCTCATCATCTTGTACGTAGTTCATGCGTAAGCACTGGTGAGCATGATCCCACTCGTCTTCTTGGCCGATAAAGAAGTATTCCCCCGGAACAATCAATACGCCGCGAGCTTTAAGGCGGTCGTACAGTTCCATTGTGGTGATCGGCAACTCATCAAACCATAGCCATAAGAAGATAGCGCCTTCAGGTTTGTGAATGCGGAAGCGTGGGTCATCGATAGCCTCTTGTAGCAGTTCAACTGCACGTAGCGATTTTTCTTTGTAGAAAGGTTTGATCACCTCACTGCTCAAGCGTAGTAAATCGCCTTTTTCAATCATGTGGTTGGCAATCGCAGGGCCGACGCTGTTTGGCGCTAAGCTGATGATGCCATTCATGTTGGTCAATGCTTGTGTTACTTCTTCACTCGCAATCACGATACCGCAACGCACACCCGGCAAACCAAGCTTAGAAAGGCTCATGCACAGAATGGTATTTTCATTCCAGAACGGTTCGACATCTTCAAAGATGATATTTGGAAACGGCAGGCCGTAAGCATTGTCGATCAGCAGTGGGATGTTGTTTTCACGCGCCAGTTTATCCAATTTACGTACTTCTTCGTCGGTCAGTACGTTACCCGTTGGGTTGGTTGGACGAGATGCACAGATAGCCGCGACTGAGTCATCAACCTTTAGTTGTTCAAAATCGACGTGATATTTGAACTGGCGGTTTTCTAGTAGCTCGATCTCTGGGTGGTAAGAGATAAAGATATCGTCATCAATACCCGCGTCGCCGTAGCCGATGTATTCCGGTGCGATCGGCAGTAGGATTTTCTTGTGCGAACCGTCAGGCTGTTGGCCTGCTAGCAGGTTGAATAGGTAGAAGAAGCCACTTTGACTGCCATTAGTCAGGCTGATGTTATTCTCGCTGATGTCCCAACCATAGGTCTCTTTCAGCATTGCTGCTAACGACTTGATGAAGCTGTCTTTGCCCTGCGGACCATCGTAGTTGGCGAGGGCGGCGATGAGTTCTCCACTGGCGAGCATGTCGGCACTGGCTTGGTTAAAGTAATCGAGCATGGCAGGGATAGCGGCTGGGTTGCCACCACCGAGCATGATAGCGCCAGGAGTGCGCAGGCCATCATTCAAATCATCCATTAAACGAGTGATTCCAGAGTATCGATTAAACTTTTCGCCAAACTTAGAGAACTGCATTACTAATTTTACCTAATTCATTGTGATTGCTTGTTACGTGTCATTAAGGCAGACCTTATGTCTGCCATCAGTGTATTCCTTGAACATACCGCAATGTTTTTGCGACGCATAGCGCCAAATGCTCTAACACGTAAAAAACTTCTATAAAGTTTGGTTAATGAGTAACAGCTTGCTTATTGAACGTACCTTTAGCGATAAAAAAAGGAGAAGCCTAAGCTTCCCCTTTAGTTTCTGGTTTTTATGTTAATGAAGGTTTAGTTCGAACCGGTATAAACGACTAATACCTTGTCATCTTGGTATTGGCGTTCGAACGCATAGTAGCCCTTGCTGTTACGGATTATGTGCTTACCTTGAGCAACGGCTGGGTGGCGTTGGCGGAATTGGCCAAGCGCTTGCCAGTGTTCTAGCAGCTCCGCACGTTCGCCAGATATTTGATCCCAAGGCATGTCAGAGCGAGTTCCTTGCATTGGGTCGGAGCCTGTTGGGCCGAAATCACGAGCGATTTCATCACCGTAATAGATCTGCACTGCACCGGGAGCCAGCATCAATGCGTTTGCAGCTTTGGTTTGTTTTGCAAAGTCACTGCCATGTTGTGTCCAGAATAGCGAGGTGTCGTGAGACGAAAGGTAACTCAGTACGTTGAACTCGCTGTCGTTGTTGATCTTCTCTGCGTATCGAAGGTAATCAGCATCAAGATCGGATAGGCACTTGAGCGCCTTTGGTGCGATATCACTCTGGAATTCAAAGTTGATGATCGAATCAAATCCGTTAGCGAAGTAATCTGATTTGACCACGCTGTGTGCCCATATTTCGCCAGTCATCCAGAAAGGTAAGTCATCCAAGGCCTTGTCTGGATTATTCTGCTTCCACTCGGCAAGTGCTTGGTTAGTGCTCTCTTTAAGCTCTGCCCATGCTTCGAGTTCAACGTGTTTAGCGGTATCGACCCTGAAACCATCGACGCCATATTCGCGCACCCAATCCGATAACCAAGTGATTAAATGGTCACGAGGTGTTTTGAGTTCATCGGTCGCGCTGGTGGACTTATTGAGATAGAAATTAGGCAGCCCGGTTGTCTCGGTCGATTCTGTTTTAAAATCGGGCAGGTGCGCCAAAGACATGGTGAGGTTGTTGTAACCCGGAGAGTCATAAGCGCCGATATCGCTGCGCAACCAAGCTTTGCCCCACCACTTTTCCCACGCTTCTTTGTCGCTGTAAGATATGTAGTTGTTGAAGTAGTGCCAGTTCTGACCTTTAGCGGGCTGCCAATCTGTCCAATTTTCGCCAAGTGTTTGTTTGGCTTCTTCATCAGTTAGGTTGAGCTTACCAAAATCAAACTCTTGCATGTCGGCAAGTGTCGCATAACCGGTGTGGTTCATTACCACATCCCAAACAACACGAATGCCTTTGCTATGCGCGGTATCGATGAAGGTTTTCAGCTCGTCTTCGGTGCCCATGTTGTCATCGAGCTTGGTCCAGTCTTGATGGTAGTAGCCGTGATAGCCGTAGTGCTTGAAGTCACCTCGGTCACCGCCGCCAACCCAGCCGTGGATCTGCTCTAACGGAGACGTTATCCAAATAGCATTAGCACCGAGTGATTCTATGTAGTCGAGTTTTTCGGTTAACCCGGCCAAGTCACCACCGTGGAAGGTGCCGATTTCGTCTTGTCCATCTTGGCTGCGCCCGTAACTGTTGTCGTTATCAGGATTACCATTGTGGAAACGGTCAGTCATTACGAAGTAAACCGTGGCGTTATCCCAACTAAAGTCAGCTTTGGTTTCTGGTTCTACTTTCTCAAGCAGCAGAACACCTTGGCTGTTTTCTGCAGGCTGCATGGTGACACTGCCATTCGTTACTGTGACTTGTTTGCCTGAAAGAGCGTCTCTTACCACGGTACCATCATCAAAGGTTTGAGTAACATCTATGGTGGTTGGTTGGTCACTGGGTACAGGACAGGCAAAGTTTTGAACTTGTTGTTGCTTCGGTTTTATCTGAACCGTGAGTTCATTGGTCTGTGGGTTGAGCGTGAATTGATAAGTGTTAGCGCGAAAGACTTTTATGGCGATCTCAGATTTCTCGGCACAGTCGTCGAGGCGAAGGGGTTTATTGAATTTGATGCGACTCTCTTCGGCCAGCGCATAGTTGGTGCCACAGGTATTTTGAGCATCGCTGATAGAGGAGGTATAGCTACCTTTCGCGAGTTCCTGTTCTGCAATCACGGTGCCTTTACCGGATGATTCGAATACGACAGTGTCGTTATCAATTGTCAGTAATAGGTTGTTGTCACTGGTTTGGCTGCATGCGCTGAGTGCGAGCATTGAAAGCGCGAGTACTGTTTTTTTCATTGTTCCCTTCCCCTGAATAAACAGGTCAGTTATAGCAAACAATGCCCTCTACAGTCTGAGTGCTGTTTCATTCAGTTAATCAATAATACCTCTACAAACAAATGCTTGGTTCACAAAAACAAAAAGGGAAGCTTTCGCTTCCCTTTGGGTATTTATCGTTAATTACTCAGAGTATGACTTAGAGTAACTGTCTCACTTGTGCTTATTTTTGCAGAAGAGAGATGTCAGCAATCTGTAGGAACAGGTTACGTAGGTTATTCAGTAGCGTTAGACGGTTCTTCTTAAGTGCTTCGTCATCAGCCATAACCATTACGTTATCGAAGAATGCATCAACAGGTTCACGTAGATCAGCAAGCTTGCTTAGGGCTTCTTGGTAGTTGCCTGTCGCGAATGCTGGTTCTAGTGCTTCTGTCATTACTTCAACGTTTTCAGCCAGCGCTTTCTCTGCATCTTCTTGAAGAAGAGCAAGATCGATTTCAGCGGGTAGCTCGCCATCGAATTTAGCAAGGATGTTACCTACACGCTTGTTCGCTGCTGCTAGTGCTTCTGCTGCTTCCAGTTCACGGAAGTGAGAAACCGCTTTAACACGTTGGTCAAAGTCAGCTGGCTTAGTTGGACGACGCGCTAGTACCGCTTGGATGATATCAACGCTGAAACCAGCATCTTGGTACCATGCGCGGAAACGACCTAGCATGAAGTCGATAACGTCAGCTTCTACGTTGTCGTTGGTTAGCTTGTCGCCTAGTAGCTCTTTCGCTTTACCGATCAGATCGGTTAGGTCTAGGTTGTAGCCGTTTTCAACGATGATACGTAGCACACCGAGTGATGCACGACGTAGAGCGAATGGGTCAGAACCTTTTGGAGCTTGGCCAATACCGAAGATACCTACGATAGTGTCTAGCTTGTCTGCCATTGCTACTGCTGAAGAGATGCCTGTGCTTGGTAGATCGTCACCCGCGAAACGAGGCATGTATTGCTCGTAAAGTGCCAGTGCAACTTGCTCGTCTTCACCGTCGTGAGTCGCGTAGTGCATGCCCATCACACCTTGAGTATCCGTAAATTCGAATACCATTGATGTCATTAGGTCACACTTAGCCAGTAGGCCAGCACGCTTAGACTTTTCAACGTCAGCATCGATTTGCTCAGCAATGTAGCCAGCAAGTTCTGTGATGCGGTCTGTTTTGTCTTTGATAGTACCCAATTGCTTCTGGAAGATAGCTTGGTCTAGTTCAGCAAGACGGTCGATAAGCGGACGCTTACGGTCTGTGTTGAAGAAGAATTCAGCATCAGCAAGACGCGGACGTACCACTTTCTCGTTACCTTCGATAACGTGACGAGGCTCTTTAGACTCGATGTTCGATACGAAGATGAAGTTCGGTAGTAGTTTCTTGTTGTCATCGTAAACAGGGAAGTACTTTTGGTCACCTTTCATGGTGTAAACCAAAGCTTCAGAAGGGACTTTTAGGAACTCTTCTTCGAACTTCGCTGTAAGTACTACTGGCCATTCAACCAGAGACGTTACTTCTTCAACAAGATCATCTTCTAGGTCAGCTGTACCGCCAACCGCAGCAGCCGCTTTTTGCGAATCAGCAAGGATGATCGCTTTACGCGCTTCGTAATCTGCCATTACTTTACCGCGCTCTTCTAGGATCGCAGGGTATTGGTCAGCAGAGTCGATTGTGAACTCTTGTTCGCCCATGAAACGGTGGCCACGGATAGTACGAGCAGATGCTACGCCTAGGATTTCGCCTTCAACAAGCTCATCACCTAGTAGTACTGTCAGTGTTTTCACTGGACGGATAAATTGAATGTCTGAGTTACCCCAGCGCATTGCTTTAGGAATTGGTAGGCCAGCCAGTGCTTTCGCAGCGATGTCCATCACCAATTCTTGAACTGGTTTGCCAGCGACTTCTTGTTTGAAAAGAAGCCACTCGCCTTTGTCTGTTTTTAGACGGTCAGCTTGCTCAACAGTAATACCGTTACCACGAGCCCAACCTTGTGCTGCTTTGGTCGCGTTGCCTTCTGCATCGAATGCCACAGAAACAGCAGGGCCGCGTTTCTCTACCACTTTGTCTGCTTGGCCTTCAGCCAGTGCAGTTACTTTAAGTGCTAGACGACGAGGTGCTGCGTACCACTTGATGCCTTCGTGAGAAAGCTCAGCCGTTTTAAGACCCGCTTCAAAGTTAGAAGCAAATGCTTCAGCTAGAGAACGAAGTGCTGTTGGTGGAAGCTCTTCCGTACCCAGTTCAATTAGAAAATTCTTCGCCATGATTATTTATCCTTCTTACACATTGGGAAGCCAAGCGCTTCACGTGACGCGTAGTACGCCTCAGCAACTGATTTAGTCAGGTTGCGGATACGAAGGATGTAACGTTGACGCTCTGTTACAGAGATAGCTTTGCGCGCATCAAGGATGTTGAATGCGTGACCTGCTTTTAGAATGCGTTCGTAAGCTGGAAGCGGCAGTGGCTTCTCAAGCTCAAGTAGCTCTTTACACTCTTTCTCGCACTGGTCGAAGAAAGTGAATAGGAAATCTACGTCTGCGTGCTCGAAGTTGTACGTTGATTGCTCAACTTCGTTTTGGTGGAAGATGTCACCGTAAGTCACGTTAGAACCGTCTGGTGCAACGTTCCAAACTAGGTCGTAAACTGAATCTACTTCCTGGATGTACATTGCTAGACGCTCGATACCGTAAGTGATCTCGCCAGTTACTGGCTTACACTCAAGGCCGCCAACCTGTTGGAAGTAAGTAAACTGAGTTACTTCCATGCCGTTTAGCCATACTTCCCAACCAAGGCCCCATGCGCCTAGTGTTGGGTTTTCCCAGTTATCTTCAACGAAGCGAATGTCGTGAACAAGTGGGTCAACACCAAGAACCTCTAGGGAGCCTAGGTACAACTCTTGGATATTGTCTGGCGATGGTTTTAGCGCTACTTGGAATTGGTAGTAGTGCTGCAGACGGTTAGGGTTTTCACCGTAACGGCCATCGGTCGGACGACGAGAAGGTTGAACGTAAGCTGTAGACATTGGCTCTGGGCCAAGTGCTCGTAGACATGTCATTGGGTGAGAGGTGCCTGCACCTACTTCCATATCTAGAGGTTGAACAATGGTACAACCGTTTTGAGCCCAGTAATCCTGCAGCGCGAGGATCATTCCCTGGAAGGTTTTGATATCGTATTTTTGCATAGTCAGGTTCGCGCGATTCTTTTAAATGAATGAGAAAAATAACCTCTGAGTATACCGAGATATTCGTAAAGCGAGTAGGGGTAATCTTGTTTAATTAGTGGTCTAAAATGTCGTTTAGTGGATTTTTTTGCCTTTAATGTTTGTTTTTCGGCACAAGTGGATATTTTGATAAGTTTGACACTTGTGTTTGAAAGCGTGGGTGATTAAAATCTCGCGGTCTTTGGGGAGTAGCTTACTTATTCATATCCTATTGAATGAGTTCGTTCGTCAACATAATTGATGCAAAATCATCATGGCGTTCGAGGCAACCACCACCTTGGTGGCGCTTAGCAAGACCTTAGACAAGCATCGTGAACCGGGATGGGGCGCGAGGTTTGTCTTTGGTTAAATATAATAATCTCCATCCCAAATGAGCATGTCGTGAGCGTTTTAGCAATTTCAATTACAACTGTCGCCTTAGCCGAGATCGGTGATAAGACCCAGTTGCTATCCCTTTTATTAGCCAGTCGATATCGAAAACCGATACCTATCATTGCGGCTATCTTTTTTGCCACTATTGCCAATCATGCCCTTGCTGCATGGCTCGGGGTTGTGGTCGCCGACTATCTTTCACCTGAAGTATTAAAGTGGGTGCTGGTGGTTAGTTTCATCGCCATGGCGGGCTGGATTCTGATTCCGGATAAGTTGGATGACGATGAGCAGATCTCAAACCGAGGCCCGTTTGTCGCCAGTTTCATCGCCTTCTTCATTGCTGAGATTGGTGATAAAACCCAGATTGCGACCTCTATTCTAGGGGCTCAATACTCTGATGCATTAACGTGGGTGATTCTGGGTACTACGATCGGTATGTTGCTGGCGAATGTGCCTGTGGTGATCATCGGTAAGCTTTCTGCGGATAAGATGCCTCTTGATCTGATTCGTAAGATCACAGCCTTGTTATTCGTGGGTTTAGCTATCGCTGCGGCTTTCTATTAGTAGCCGGTATTGAGTCTTATTATACTCAATCAGTGGAGTAATGTGTTGTAGGTCATACTCTTACAGTATTGTGGGGTTTATCGAGCGAATGGACATATAAGTGTCATACTTGTCATGATATTTTAATCTTGTGAGTTAAGAATACGAGGGCATGATTATGTTGACGCGTTATATGGGTATTACTCCACAAAGCCAAAGTTATCTTTTTACTTTTGGTCTTGTACTTACACTATTAGGCATGGTGTTGACGGACATGTGGCTGCCAATGGTCGCGGGTGCCATCATCATGACTGCACTTGCGGTAGAGGCTTGGATTCGGGTCGCGCATATTATTCCGATGCGCAAAGATATCCGAGAAATTCAGCATCAGCTCGAGCATCTGCAAAACAAGTCTAGAAGCGAATAAACAAAAAGCCGCTCGTACTCTGAGTTCTGTTTAAGAACATAAGGTACGAGCGGCTTTTTTGATACTTGATAGTCGGTGGGCGTTACGCCTCCAATCCTTTTCTGATCAAATACTGGTAAGGCAACGTTTCTGTTGCTTGGCCTACCAACTGGTGATCCATGAATCGACAAAAGCTCGGAATATCTCGAGTTGTCGAAGGATCGTCAGCTTTTACCAGTAACACATCGCCATCCTGCATGTTTCTAATTGTCTTCCTGACCATCATTACTGGTTCCGGGCAACGCAGGCCTTCAGCTTCTAAAGTATGGGTTGCCAGTTCAGGTTTGAATGTCATGGTTTGTATCTCTATATCTATCTAACGAGTGAATAATACGTCTGCAGAAAAAATATGCAATAAGTGCTTGGCAAACAGAATCATTTCCTATAACTTAGTTAACAAGTTGATAACAACTTGAAGCAAAGGCAACTAGCTAAGGAGTGGCGATGTTGACAGGATTAGATAGATTAACAATTTATTCGGTTCTCTGTTTTATTTCTTTTTGTGCGTTAGTACTACGCTCATCGACAGAGACCTCACTGATGCCTATTTTTGGCATAGTAGCAACGATTATTGGTATTTGGGTAGAGATGCGCCGTTGGCAAGGCATAGCCGAAGAGCAAGAGCACTAACCCGAATACAGCAAGCGAATTCCGATACGACAACATTCCGACACTATCCCCAAATTTTCTTGGGCTTCCCCGCGTAATTGCGGGCTTTTTTTTATCTAAAGCATGCTATAAACAACTTAGTGACTAATGGCAATCGTATACAGCTAGGTAAGTGGCGTGGAATTAGAAGACATCTATCGTAGAGACCTTAATTTATTGGTCGCTTTAAAGGTATTGATTGAAGAGGGCAGCGTAAGCCAGGCCGCGCTTCGTCTTAACTTGAGCCAATCGGCAACCAGTCGAGTACTAGGGCGTTTAAGAGAATTACTTAACGATCCGCTGTTTACACGCCAAGGTCAGCACCTTATTCCTACCAAGAAAGCACTCGAGATCAGCCAGCGTATTGATCAGCCTTTGGAGTCTTTTCGCCAATTGCTGAGTCCGAGTGACTTTGATCCTTACTATTGCAGCGAACGTTTTCTGATCGCAACCACCGACTATGCGATGCAAACCATCTTGCCTTATGCGTTGCCGAAGATTTATGAACAAGCACCCAACATCTCTTTGGAGTTTGCTCCTTTGCAGCATGAGCATTTGTTTAAACAACTCAGCACTGAACGCGTTGATATGGCGATCTGTCGTCCGAGTGGCAGCATTGCACCACTTCATCAAGAAGTCTTGGGACCGGTTGGTGTGTCGTGTCTGTTATCTAAAAACCACCCATTAGCGGATCAGCCTTTAAGCCTTGAAGACTATGTTTCACTCCCGCATGCGATGATTGCGATCAGTGATGGGGTTAAGGCTTTATTAGACAACGCGTTAGCCAATCAACAGCCTCGTAAAATGGTGTTGCGTGCTTATCACCTTGAAGCCGCATTGGCGATTGTCGATAGAATGCCGTTGGTGATCACTGTGCCTGCTGATTTGGCTTATTTGGTGGCAGAGCGTTATGACTTGGTTGTTAAGCCATTACCATTTGAATTTATGCCGTTTGATTACTCATTGATCTGGCACTCGCGTTGCGATTCTTCTGCTTCACAACAATGGTTAAGAAGAGTGGTAAAAGAAGAGTGTGGTGAGTTGATTCAAAAACGGATTGCGGATGTCGGTTTGGGTTAACTAGGACTTAATCTGGGTTCACTTGACCCGAATGACAAAAACGCAAAAGGGCTGATAAAAATCAGCCCTTTGTTGTTTTGGGTTATCCAAGCCTAAAACGGTTGCTTAAGGTTTGATAACTTTATGTTTGAGAATCTATAGTTTAATGACTACGCGACCAGTGATTTGACCGTTAGTGATGTCTTCTGCTGCTTGAATTGCACCGTCTAAAGACACTTCTTTGGTTGCTTGAGCGTAGAAAGATTCTGGTAGTAGCTCCGCTAGTTGTTCCCACGCTTTAATACGTTTTTCACGAGGGCACATCACAGAATCAACACCTTGTAGGCGAACGTTACGCAGAATGAATGGCATTACCGTAGTTGGTAAGTCAAAACCACCTGCTAGACCACACATAGCAACTGCACCGTTGTAATCAATTTGCGCCAATACTTTAGCAAGCACTTTGCTGCCTACCGTATCGATAGCGCCAGCCCACAGTTGTTTCTCTAGTGGCTTAGCTGGTTCTTCTAGTTCAGCACGCTCTACAATACGTGTCGCGCCTAGTGATTTAAGTAGTTCACCGTTTACAGAAGCACGACCAGTCACTGCTGCCACTTTGTAGCCCAGTTGGTTTAGTAGAGTGATAGATACACTGCCTACGCCGCCACTTGCACCTGTTACTAGGATTTCACCGTCTTCTGGCTTGATGCCTGCATCTACGATAGCTTGCACACAAAGCATTGCTGTGAAGCCAGCCGTACCTATCGCCATGACTTTCTTAGCGTCTAAACCTGCAGGCATTGGCACTAACCAATCACCGTTTAGGCTCGCTTTTTCAGCCATGCCGCCCCAGTGACCTTCACCAACACCCCAACCCGTTAGAACAACTTCGTCGCCTGCTTTGTAGCGTGGGTCATCAGATTGTGAAACCACACCTGAAAGGTCGATACCAGGAACCATAGGGAAGTTACGAACAATACGCCCTTTACCTGTAATCGCCAAACCATCTTTGTAGTTCAAAGAAGAGTAGCTAACATCGATCTTCACGTTACCTTCTGGTAATTGAGACTCTTCAATTTGAGAAACTGACGCGATAGTTTTTCTGTCTTCTTGGTTTAGTACAAGTGCTTTAAACATGATCTGCTCCGTGGAGGAATATTAGGAAACTGAAGTAACTCTAGTTGAATCATCCGAGAAAAAATAATGAAACATCAACATTGAATATATGCGTTTTGTGCATAGATGTCAGGGTTGGTTTTTTCTCTCGTTGAGTCCGCTGAACGCAATCGATGCATTGTTGGATGCCAAGTAATAAAAAGTGCAGCTATATAAATATAGCTGCACAAAAGATTACCCTTCAAGTATTACAGTTAGTAAAACGCTATGGGCGTTCAAATACCGTTGCAATACCTTGGCCTAAACCAATACACATGGTCGCCAAGCCGTATTTCACGTCTTGCGCTTCCATCAGGTTGATTAGCGTCGTCGAGATACGAGAACCAGAACAGCCTAGTGGGTGACCAAGAGCAATCGCACCGCCGTTAAGGTTAACTTTCTCGTCAACCACATCCAGTAGACCTAAGTCTTTAGCACAAGGTAGAGATTGAGCAGCAAACGCTTCGTTTAGCTCAATCACACCCATGTCTTCAATGGTTAGGCCTGCACGTTTAAGTGCTTTTTGGGTTGCTGGTACTGGGCCGTAACCCATGATTGAAGGATCGCAGCCAGCGATAGCCATAGACTTCACGCGAGCACGAATCTTAAGGCCAAGTGCGTTAGCTTTCTCTTCGCTCATGATAAGCATTGCAGAAGCACCATCAGACAGAGCTGATGAAGTACCTGCTGTTACCGTGCCGTTTGCTGGGTCAAACACCGGTCGAAGCTGAGATAAGCCTTCAACTGTTGTCTCTGGGCGAATGACTTCGTCGTAATCCAAAGTGAACAGAGAGCCATCTGCAGCGTGAGCTTCGGTTGGTAGGATTTCATTTTTGAAACGACCTTCAATCGTTGCTGCTTGAGCTCGAGCATGTGAGCGTGCTGCGAATGCGTCTTGGTCTTCACGGCTAATACCGTGCATTTTACCTAGCATCTCAGCGGTTAGGCCCATCATGCCGGCCGCTTTTGCTACGTGTTTTGACATGCCAGGGTGAAAATCAACACCATGGTTCATTGGTACGTGGCCCATGTGTTCGACACCACCGATCAGACAGATTTCAGCATCACCCACCATGATAGAGCGGGTTGCATCATGCAGAGCTTGCATAGATGAACCACATAAACGGTTGACTGTTACCGCACCAATCTCAATCGGTAGACCAGCAAGCAAGGCAGCGTTACGTGCAACGTTAAAGCCTTGCTCTAGTGTTTGTTGTACACAACCCCAGTAAATGTCTTCAATCTCGACAGGGTTTACTTCTGGGTTGCGCTCTAAAATGCCTTTCATCAAATGTGCCGACAGATCTTCAGCACGAGTGTGACGGAAAGCTCCACCTTTGGAACGTCCCATTGGGGTACGAAGGCAATCAACAACAACTACATTTTTCATTTTGCTATTCCTTTTCCAAATGTGGATTACAGAGAACTGGCTTGTTGGCTGTCGTAAAAGCTTTCGCCCTTCGCTGCCATATCAAGCAATAGTTGAGGAACTTGGTACATTGCACCTAAGTCTTGGTAGCCTTTCGCCATTTCAACGAAGTTACCAATACCCACACTGTCTAAGTAGCGGAATACGCCGCCTCTAAATGGAGGGAAGCCTAAACCGTAAACCAGTGCCATATCCGCTTCTTGCGGTGTCGCGATAATGCCTTCTTCTAGACAAAGCACTACTTCGTTGATCATTGGAATCATCACACGTTGGATAATTGTCTGGTCATCAAAGTCTTTCGGCTGTTGGCATACGTCAGCCAAGATAGGAAGAATGTCTTCAGAGAAGGTTTTCTTAGGACGACCGCGTTTGTCTACGCTGTATGTGTAGAAACCGCTGCCGTTCTTCTGGCCGTATTTTTCAGCAACATAAAGCGCGTCAATCGCATCACGACCTTCTTTACCCATACGCTCAGGGAAACCTTGCGCCATTACTGCTTGTGCGTGGTGTGCTGTATCTAGGCCCACAACGTCTAGCAAGTATGCTGGGCCCATCGGCCAACCGAACTTACGCTCCATCACTTTATCGATCTTGGTGAAGTCAGCACCGTCACGTAGCAACATGCTGAAACCGCCAAAGTAAGGGAAAAGTACACGGTTTACGAAGAAGCCTGGGCAGTCGTTAACAACGATAGGGGATTTACCCATCTTCGCAGCGTAAGCGACGACGCGATTAATTGTTTCTTCTGAAGTATGCTCGCCACGGATGATCTCAACCAAAGGCATGCGGTGTACTGGGTTAAAGAAGTGCATGCCACAGAAGTTTTCTGGGCGTTTTAGAGATTTTGCTAGCAGGTTAATAGGAATCGTTGAGGTGTTTGATGTAAGAACTGTGTCTTCGCCCACTAGACCTTCCACTTCACTCAGCACTGCTGCTTTTACTTTAGGGTTTTCTACAACGGCTTCCACAATCACATCTGATTGCTCAACACCTGCATAATGAAGACTTGGAGTAATAGAAGACAGAATGCCTGCCATCTTGAATCCATCTAGACGACCGCGTGATAAGCGTTTATTCAACAGCTTAGAAGCTTCGTTCATACCAAGATCAAGAGACGCCTGTGCGATGTCTTTCATCATCACTGGCACGCCCTTCAATGCTGACTGGTAAGCAATACCGCCGCCCATGATGCCAGCACCAAGTACCGCAGCACGTTCAGTCGCTTTGTTGGCAGATTTACCAGCCTGTTTTGCTAAGCCTTTAATGTATTGGTCATTTAAGAATAGGCCAACCAGTGCTTTCGCTTCTTCAGATTTTGCTAGCTTAACGAAGTGTTTACGTTCGATGTCTAGTGCTGCATCGCGATCGCTACGTGCTGCTTCTTCAATCGCAATCACAGAAGTAATCGGAGCTGGGTAGTGAGGCCCTGCTTTTTGAGCCACTAAGCCCTTCGCCATGGTAAAGCTCATCATCGCTTCGAGTTTGCTTAGTGAAAGCGCTGATGTTTTTTGTTTACGGCGTAATTGCCAATCTAATTTTTCATTAGCAGCCAGAGAAACGGTGTTGATTGCCGATTCTAGTAACTGGTCTGTTTCAACAATTGCATCTAACAAGCCAACTTTAAGCGCTTCATCTGCACGGCATGCTTTGCCTTGCGTGATAATTTCCATTGCGCTGTCAGCACCGATAACACGAGGTAGGCGCACACAACCACCAAAACCAGGCATGATGCCAAGTTTGGTTTCAGGTAGGCCAATGCTGGTGGTCTTGTCACCGATACGGAAATCAGTAGCGAGTACACATTCACAGCCGCCGCCAAGGGCATGGCCACGCATCATTGAAAGAGTTGGGACAGGAAGGTCTTCGAGCTTGCTGAAGATTGAATTTGCGAATCTTAACCACTCATCAAGTTCTGCTTCTGGCTTAGCAAATAGGCCGAGAAATTCAGTGATGTCTGCGCCTACAATGAACGCGTCTTTGTTTGAAGTTAAGATTAAACCACGTAATCCTGCGTGAGCATTAAGAGCATCTAACGCTTTGTCTAGTGATTCTAAAGTAGCAAGGTCGAGTTTGTTTACAGAGGCTGGTGCACAGAAGCTTAATTCCGCAATACCATCTTGTAATTCCTTTACCTGTAGGGTGTTAGCTTGGTAAATCATTGTCTATCTCCATGACATACAATCCACGATTGTTTGAGAGAATCTTGTTATCTTTCTATTATTGTAGAATACCTGGTAAGACCAGTTATCTTAGTCTGTACCTCTGATTGATTAATTTCAATACATTTTTTAAACAATTGTTTAACATTGTGCGATAGCACAGATCCTCTAACCCTTATTATTCACGCGTGATACACTTCGTCGCTCTTATTAACTAAGTTAACGATATGAATGAACAGCCTTATTTAATACCTTCTGCGTCGGCTCTGTTTGAAGAAGATATAAAAAAGAGCGTCTTTATTACGCATCTTGCTCATACTCCAAGTGTAGAAGCTGCAAAACAGTTCGTAGAACAGGTGAAAAAAGAGCATTCTTCAGCACGACACAACTGTTGGGGTTTTGTTGCTGGTCGACCTGAAGACTCAATGCTTTGGGGGTTCAGTGATGATGGTGAACCTTCAGGTACAGCGGGTAAGCCGATTTTGGCGCAACTGTCTGGTTCTGGCGTCGGTGAATTAACGGCTGTGGTCACTCGTTATTCTGGCGGAATCAAGCTTGGTACCGGTGGTTTGGTTAAGGCTTATGGTGGTGGCGTACAACAAGCTCTCAAGCTGCTTCAAACTATCGAGAAAAAAATAACCACAAAATTACGGCTAGAGTTAGACTATGGCTTTGTGCCGATCGCACAATCCATCATGGCTCAGCATCAGGCTGTTGAGGTCCAAGCGGATTATGGTGTTCAAGTTGAGCTTATTATTGAAATAGAGCTCCTTCAGGTAGATTCGTTTACCCAAACCATGATCAATAAAAGCGGTGCTAAGGCACTGGTAACGAAAGTCAAAGACAACTAGGAAGTGTGAAGCATTTCGCTTCGTTCAATAGCTCATGCAATTTCGCTCAATTATTCGAATCGTCGGATTATTATTAGCACTTTTTAGTGTATCAATGCTTGCTCCTGCGCTCGTCGCACTGATCTATCGAGATGGTGCGGGTGTGCCATTTGTGACGACCTTCTTCGTTCTCTTATTCTGTGGAGCAACTTGCTGGTTTCCAAACCGACGTTATAAGCATGAATTGAAAGCGCGTGATGGCTTTTTGATTGTAGTTCTGTTTTGGACGGTAATCGGTAGTGCGGGTGCGCTGCCGTTTTTGATCGCCGATAACCCCAATGTGTCGGTAACCGATGCTTTCTTCGAATCCTTTTCTGCATTAACTACCACCGGCGCGACTGTGATTGTCGGCCTCGATGATCTGCCTAAGGCGATTCTTTTTTATCGTCAGTTCCTACAATGGTTCGGTGGTATGGGTATCATCGTATTAGCGGTAGCCATTCTCCCTGTTCTGGGTATCGGTGGTATGCAGCTATATCGTGCTGAAATCCCGGGTCCAGTAAAAGATAGTAAGATGACTCCGCGTATTGCTGAAACGGCAAAAGCGCTTTGGTACATCTATCTGAGTCTAACGATTGCTTGTGCAGTAGCGTTTTGGCTTGCTGGGATGAGCTTCTTTGATGCCATCAGTCATAGCTTCTCTACTATTGCGATTGGTGGCTTCTCGACTCACGACGCGAGCATGGGGTATTTCAACAGCCCGGCTATCAATATGATTACGGTCGTATTCCTTCTTATTTCTGCATGTAACTATTCGCTTCACTTTGCTGCGTTTGCTTCTGGTGGTGTGCATCCTAAGTATTATTGGAAAGATCCTGAATTCCGCGCCTTTATCTTTATTCAGGCGGTCTTGTTCTTGGTTTGTTTCTTATTACTGCTTAATCACCACTCTTATGACTCGTATTACGATGCCTTTGATCAAGCCTTGTTCCAAACAGTATCTATATCTACGACAGCAGGCTTCACCACCACCGGCTTCTCCGAGTGGCCATTGTTCTTACCTGTTTTGCTTCTATTCTCTTCTTTTATTGGGGGATGTGCAGGTTCAACGGGTGGTGGTATGAAAGTCATTCGAATCTTATTGCTTACTCTGCAAGGTGCTCGTGAAATGAAGCGTCTTGTTCACCCGCGCGCTGTTTATACCATCAAGGTTGGCGGTTCTGCGTTACCACAACGTGTTGTTGATGCGGTTTGGGGCTTCTTCTCTGCATATGCCTTGGTTTTTGTGGTTTGTATGTTGGCTCTTATTGCAACTGGTATGGATGAGCTGAGTGCTTTCTCTGCCGTAGCGGCAACATTGAATAACCTTGGCCCGGGCTTGGGTGAAGTGGCAATGCATTTCGGCGATGTGAATGACAAGGCTAAGTGGGTGTTGATCGTATCTATGCTGTTTGGTCGTTTAGAGATATTCACCTTATTAATTTTATTGACCCCTACGTTTTGGCGTAGCTAAGGACAACATTGTGGCAAAAGCTCTATTTTTGTATTCAAGCCGTGAAGGGCAGACCAAGAAAATCTTGAACTATATAAAAGAAGAAATGAATGAGTTCGAATGTGAGCTTCAAGATCTACACACTGTTACTAGTGTCGACTTTGCTCAATACGACAGAGTCTTGATTGGCGCATCTATTCGTTATGGCCATCTCAATAAGAAGCTATATCAGTTCATTGATGCCAACCTTGTTCAGTTGCAATCAAATAAGGTCGCTTTCTTCTGCGTTAACTTAACGGCTCGTAAAGAAGACCAAGGTAAAGATACCCCTGAGGGTAGTGCCTATATTAAGAAGTTTCTTCTTAAGTCCCCATGGCAACCGACTTTAATAGGTGTGTTCGCTGGCGCCCTCTATTACCCACGTTATAACTGGTTCGATAAAACCATGATTCGCTTCATTATGAATATGACAGGTGGTGAAACGGATACAACCAAGGAAGTTGAGTACACAAACTGGGAAAAAGTCTCTTTATTCTCTAAGAAATTACAAGAGATGTAAGAGAAAAGCCTACTTTTGAGGCGTTTTGAGTTCTTTTTAATCGAACGAATAAAAAAACGAGAAAAACTTCAAAAAGGGCTTGCCAGTGTGATCGAAATCTCTATAATGCCACCTCGCTGACACGGGATGGCTTCGTAAGAAACCAAAACGAATCAGCAGGTCAAATTAGCCAAGCTAAGCGCTTGAAAAAAGTTTTGAAAATAGTGGTTGACACTAAAACTTAAATCGCTAAAATGGCCGTCCGATTTGAGCGAAGCTCAAAAGGGAAAGCTCTTTAACAATTTAAACCTATCAATCTGTGTGGGCACTCGTTGATGAATATCAAAACGTTTTATCGTTAGATAAAACAGATTCTTCGGAATCAAAATTGATTTCAATGAACTGAGTGACCAATACGTTTAACTACTTGTAGTTATTCGGCACAGTCAATTCATTA
>NZ_JBFRRH010000074.1:0-109962 GCF_041472995.1 Vibrio sp. 10N.261.46.A3
TGGATTAATCCAATCTTATTCCTTGGTAGGGAATTAGATACGGATGAAGTCCATGTGCTCAACTTTTGGCTTGAACGCGTGACGTTGAACGTCTTGTGGCTTAACCTTAACTTCTGCGCCGTCAATCAATAGAGTGATTGCTTCGTAGAATTCAGGCTTATCCATTTGGTTGATCACGTCAGCGTGAACAAGTTCGATAGCTACAGCTTCAGCTTCGCCACCGTAGATTACAGCTGGGAATTTACCAGCGTGACGTAGGCGGCGGCTCGCACCTTTACCTAGTTCAGTACGTACTACTGCTTCAAATTTCATAGTTTTACTCTCAAATTAGTAAAAATTAACTTCACACCTCAATGCGACCTTGAGTGTGTGGTAATGCTTAAACATAAAAGTTCATGCTTAAGCGAGCGCGGATACTAACATCACATTCCAATATGAGCAAGTCAGAAGCCCATCTCAAAGTGAATTTCCTTCGATAATGGGTTCGTTTGGAGATAAAACGTTCGCTAACGCTTGTTTAGCGCATTTTAAACCCTTTTACATCGCCATTCTTATCTATTTATATCACCGCTAAATCATCAAGTTAATGAACGGAAAATGAATGTTTGCCTAAGACTTGGTTAAGGCTTAGTTCGTTAATCTTAGTGTTAATTAAACAGCAGAATGAATAGGTGAAAATATGGAACCGGTAAGCATTGTCGTAATTACGCTAAACGAAGAGAAACGCATTAGCCGCTTAATGGAAGAGTTGAGCGTGCAAACCCACCAAGAGTTTGAAGTGATTGTTGTCGACTCGAACAGTGAAGATAACACAAGAGAAGTGGCGCAAGCTTATGAAAACGCGCTGCCAAAATTAACTGTTCATCATATGGAAAACCGTGGTGTGAGCCTTGGCCGAAATACAGGTGCGTCATTAGCGCAATACAACCGGATCCTTTTCCTAGATGCCGATGTGAGCTTGCCTCGAAACTTCCTTGCGAAAGCGCTTTATGAACTAGAAGAGAAGAAGCTTGAAGTGGCGGGTGTGTACATGAGCTCGAAAGGTTTGCCGCTTGTACACAAGTTTGGTTACGGGCTATTTAACGCAGGCTTGTTTACTACTCAGTTCTTTTTCCCGACGGCGATTGGCGCATGTATTTTCTCGACTAAACGGGCGCATGATGAGATCGGCGGTTTTGATGAAGAGATCGTCCTGTGTGAAGACTGTGACTACGTAAAACGTGCGAGCAAAACATGGCGATTTAGATTCCTAAATATGACTTTTGGTTTTGACCCACGTCGTTTAGACCAAGACGGCGTTGTGAAGACAGGCTCTACTTATCTTAAAGCCAATGTAAGACGCTTCTTTAAAGGCGAAATGCGTAACAACGAGATGAACTACAAGTTTGGTCACTACAAAGAACAGTAAGCATTGAGGTTGTTATGTTTGATGGACTAGGGCTATTTCTGGGAGCATTGGGTGATGCTCTCATTGGCCCAAACCTATTTGTACCGGGAGAGCCCTTTTTTATCGCAGCGGGCTTTCAACTGTATTCAGGTGCATGGATGGCGTTGGTTTTGGTAATGCTAGGTGGTTTGCTTGGCGACCAACTCAGTTATTTCATTGGTTATAGATACGGTGCTAAGGCGCAACGAAGGCTTATTAAGTTTCGCCCTAAAACCAAGAGACTAATTGCGCGCTGCCGCTATTTGGTTGCTCGTAAAGGTACATACATCATTCTTTTTGCTCGCTTATTAGGGCCTATCGCTTGGGTAGTGCCATTTATAGCGGGTTCGCATCGTGTACCGTGGCACAATTTCAGTGTGTTGGCGCTTATCGGTTTGGCTCTTGGTGGAGGGCAGTTCATTGCTTGGGGTATGTTATTGGCGCACGGCGTTGAAAACTTTCCGTGGCTTAATCGCCTTAAGATATTTATCTCTGAGCATAATAGTTTGATCGTCGGGGTATTCGTGGTATTGGTTTTCACCATTATCGGTTATCGAATGAACTGGAGACGCTTGGTACTTAAGTCGAGTGCGCTGTTGTTAGCGTGGGTATTGTTTGCGAACTACGCCCACTTTTTTTGGAAAGCGGATGATTTTCAAACTCAGCAAGAGACGGCTCAAATAAACAAAGTAGACTGGAACTCGGTTACCTATAAAGCATTCCCAGGGAAATCGTCATTCTACTCAGCGCAAGCGATCAACGTGATTTATGTTGGAGCAACCCCAAGAGATTTAATGAAGCAATTAGGCTGGATAGAGAATCAAACCTTCTCTCGAAATGAGATTGAATGGGCTGGTTATCTTGCATTGCTTAGAGACAAAACGCCGCCAGTGTCTGATTTGTATTGGAGAGACAAGCCACAAGATATGGCGTTTCAATTGCCGGGTAATTTGATGAAGCGCAGCCATATTCGCTGGTGGCGCGCAGGTGTTGATATTAAAACTAACCAGCCTCAGTGGTTAGGTGCAATTAGCTATGATGATGGCCTTAAGGTCACCCCTTATTCAGGCATTGTGACCGTACTTCATAACATTGACCCTAACGTTGATGAAGAGCGAGATAGGCTCGCTAATCAGATACGAACGTCACTACCAGACATCGAGTTAGTTAAGCACCCATTAGCAACGGTGGAAGTGATCAATGACGATCATGACTATTATACTGATGGCCGGGTATTAATGATTGGAGCAACGACCCTTAGTGATAATTCACAAACTTTAGATGTCGCGGTGAACGATATTCAGAGTGATATATAAGGTCGAATCAACGAAACCTTTCTTCGTAGTGCTCTGGTTTTTCTTAGATATCAACAAACTCAAGCCTTGTTTGAATCCTCAATCAAACAAGGCTTTTCAATGTCTGCTTGCCATGTTTATCCAAACACCACCTTCTCTCACGCAATGCCTCGGCTATAACTTGTTCTACTTTGACTATGCTCATTAAGGGCGAGTAAGCGGCGAAAGCTAAGGACAACGTTATGCAAATGAATCCGATTGGTTGGTTTGAAATTTATGTTGATGATATGTCGAGAGCAAAAGCTTTCTACGAGTCAGTATTTAAAGTGACGCTGGAAAAGTTGAACAATGAAACGGGAATCGATGTTGAGATGTGGGTATTCCCTTGCGAGATGGAGAGTTATGGTGCCACAGGTGCTTTATGTAAGATGTCCGATGTAAAAGCGGGAGGAAACAGCACCATGGTTTACTTCTCTTGCGAAGACTGTGCGACAGAAGCAAGTTTGGCTGCGGCCAATGGCGGCAGGTTACAAGTGCCAAAAATGGATATTGGTGAGCATGGTTTTATTAGCGTAGTTAGCGATACAGAAGGCAATATGATTGGGCTACATTCGATGGGCTAATTATGTTGAAGTGAGCAGTGTTTCGTTGAACCGAGATAAAACTCAGCCCTAGCATTACGTTAGGGCTTATTAGTTTCACTTTTACTTAGCTTGTTCAGCCTTTACTTATTTTAAGCACCAGAGAAGCTTTTAAGCCGCCCATTGAGCTCTTGCTGAGCGTTAGGCTGCCTCGGTAACTGTGTGCCATTTCATTTACGATATTAAGCCCTAAGCCTGTTCCTGGAGTGGTTTCATCAAGTCGAACGCCACGTTTGGTCACTTGCTCAAGCTTCTCTTCAGGAATGCCTTGGCCATCATCTTCAATCACCAACTCAATGTTGCCATCGTCGAGTTCATTTGCATGGACACGAATAATGCTGCCCGCCCACTTGTAACTGTTCTCGAGTAGGTTACCGACCATTTCATCAAGATCGGTTTTTTCTACCGCCACTTCAATCTCAGAGTCTAGCTCGTTAATCATGGTGACTTCATTGGCGGCATAAACTTTATCAAACGCCATTGAGATCGCTTCGACACGCTCACAAGGTGAAGACTTCACCGAAAGAATGTTCATTGCGCCCGCCATGCGCGCGCGGCCAAGGTGATAATCGATTTGGCTTTGAATCTGATGAATGGGCTGTTGCAGCAGTGCTTTGTCTTCCTCTGGAAGTCGCTCTATCTCATTTTTCAGAACTGAAAGTGGTGTTTTCAACGCGTGAGATAAGTTGCCCGCGTGGTTACGAGCTCGCTCTAATAGCTCTTGATAATGAAAGAGCAGGGCATTGAGGTCAGAGACTAATGGAGAAACTTCTTTTGGGTAGTTATCGCTTAAGCCTTGTTGCTCGCCGTTTCTTAGCATCACCAGTTCGCGTTGCATCTTGCTAAGCGGTAATAGCGACCAACTGACTTGAATACCGATCAACATCAACACGCCAACAAACAGCAGCATTAGGATCAACCAGACTTGACCAGTCAGTTCGGTTAGTGTCGATTCTAGCGGATCTTCATCAATACCAATGGTGATCGTGACAGGGTCGCTCAGTTCTGGCAGGTAGATATCTTGCTCTATGTAAATCAGCTTTTCTTTCTCAGGCCCTTTGACTGATGTGTGAATCGGCGAACGCTTGATGGTGAGGTCTTTATCCCATAGCGAGCGCGATCGAATGATCTGCTCTTGGGTAGCGGCGCGCCAATAAATACCACTGTAGGGCTGGTTGAACCTAGGATCAGACAGACGCTCTGCCATGATCAGGTTACCACTGTCATTGGTTTCGATATTGGCAGTTAACTCATCCATGGTTAAGCCAAGCTGCTGCTTCATGTCATCGACGAGGTAGTCGTTAACCAGCTTCGGAATCCCGACACCTGCCGCTAATATCATCGCACCTAGCCAAAAAGCCGCAGCAAGGAGCAAGCGGCTTTTTAGACTGATGTTTTTAAGTGTTCGTTTCTTTAGATTCATGCATTTCCAGCCTGCCTTTGCTCATCGTGACTTAACGTATTGCGATGATCAGAACAGGCTATCCACTTAATTGATGGTTGCTCTTGGCGTGACTGACGACTGAGCTATTCAGCATTCAGTTGGTAGCCAAGGCCACGAACGGTTTTGATGATCTTTGGTGCGATTTTTTTGCGAATACGACCAATGAACACCTCAACCGTGTTTGAGTCGCGATCGAAGTCTTGTTTATAGATGTGTTCAACCAGCTCTGTGCGTGAGATAACCTTGTTTTGGTTATGCATGAAGTACGCAACAACTTTATATTCGAGTGCAGTTAGGCTAACCGCTTGGCCTTGCCACAATACTTTAGAACTGCGTGTGTCTAGGCTTAGATCGCCGATTTGAAGTATCGGAGCAGCACTGCCTGACGCTCGGCGCAGTTGAGCACGGATACGGGCAATGAGCTCGACCATCTCAAATGGCTTAGTTAGGTAGTCATCAGCACCTGCGTTCAAGCCCTCAACACGTTGAGTTAGCGTGTCACGAGCACTTAAGATAATCACTGGTGTGTTGATGTTTTCGTCTCGAATGCCTTTTAATACGGTTAGGCCGTCAAGCTTAGGTAGACCTAAATCGAGGACAATCGCGTCCCATTCTTCTGACGTTGCACGGTAGAGTGCGTCGATCCCATCTTGAGAAAGCTCTGGAACCCAGTCGGCTCCCTCAAGTGTTTCAATAATTTGTTGGCCCAAACGAGGCTCATCTTCAACGACTAAAATTTTCATAATTGTTCTTCTTAATTCTTGTAATGACTGTTCGTCGTGCTTAGCTCTTCGTCGTACGTAACTAGTCGCCGTGTTTAATTGCGTCTTTAAAGTTGCGGCCTTTGATCATAAGCATTTCTAACGTCTCAGCGTTGTATTCGACTTTGATGATGTTGTTTTGGTAATTGATTTTTAGTTCATACACCCAAATGTCGTCATCTTCTTCTAGTTCGACTTTAATGATTCTGCCATGAAGATCGTTTTCAACCGCGGCATACATTTCTGAGAAAGGGCGAATGTAGCCTTCTCGTACGGCTTCATAGACTTCGTCTTGATCTTCTTCAAATTCGATGCTGGTTCCTGCTTTGTGAACGTCCTGCACTAATTCATGACCATTATGATGTGAGTCAGCCCATGCACCAGCAGAAACAAATAAGCCTAAGCTTATAGAAAACAAAGAAATCATAGCTTTACTAAACATAGCGAATCCTAGAGAAGGTTGATAGCGTTCAGTATAAAAAAGTAATTCTGAACAGAAAGTGAACCTGATTAATAATGATAATTTGATACCGAAAAACTTAACGCTTAACTGGCGTAGGCTTTAATACATAACACTAACTGCCGAGTGTTAAGAACGTAAGACTTACCTTAATTCTTAACCTTAACGCTGCTGTAGTTCGTCTTCGAATATCTTGTCTCTCATTTTCCAAAAGCGACCGACTTTACGTGCAATGACGAATTGAGGTGGGCGGAATCTGTGTTGGTGAGCAACCACTTTCGTTGGTGACGCTTCTTCAAAAGGGCGGTGTCTGTCTGCAAGGTGAGGGCGAACAAACTGGTCTTTGAAGTTTTGCTTCTGCTTTTTGGTGGTTAATGACCAAAACTCATGCACTTGCGCTTGGTTTTCCCCGCGATAGGTGACCTTAAGTTGTGATTTACCTTTCTCGTCCTTAAGCACGTTGAGGTCCATTTCTAAACATTCAAATACCAAGGCATCTTTTAGGTTCAGCGCTTCTTTCAGCTTTTTGTCTGGGTCGACTAAGGTTGCATCGCATTCATGACAAATGCGCGCGGCAATGTCGTTGTCCGCACCACATTCACCGCAATATTTCGCTCGGAAGCGATAATTACAGTGTTCGCGTTCGCCCGTGTCTTCATCGGTAAAGTAGCCTTGGCATTTACGACCAAAGTGCTCAAGTAAGAAGCCATTGCTGTCTAGTTTGCCCCAAAAGTTATTATTGAAGCCGCACGCCGGGCAGGGGATGGTGATGATTTCACTGTCTGAATCGGGTTTAGGGTCGCCGACCTCTGGTTGGTAAAGGTCGTAACTGTTGCCCGCATAGTCGAGCACTAAACACTCTTTCTTACCTGGGGATAGGCGTAAGCCACGGCCAACGATTTGTTGATACAAACTGATGGACTCTGTCGGGCGCAAAATCGCGATTAAATCGACATGCGGCGCATCAAAGCCTGTGGTCAATACTGATACGTTAACTAAGAATTTGATTTTGCGTTCTTTGAAGTCGCTGATTATTTGGTCACGCTCGATCGTCGGCGTATCGCCAATCACAATTGAAGCTTCACCTGCTGGCAATAGGCCGAGGATCTCTTGCGCGTGTCTGACGGTCGCAGCGAATACCATGATGCCTAGCTTGTCTTGGGCTAGATGAATAATCTGGTCGACAATCTGCGGAGTCGCGCGTTTCGATTGCTCAATAACCATGTCGAGTTCTGCTTCTTTGTAACGACCAGTGCTCGCTGGTTTTAACTGGGAGAAGTCGTAGCTCAACACGGGTGCATCGATCATACGTGCAGGAGTTAGGAAGCCTTCGTCGAGCAGATAACGAATCGGCAGCTCAAAAATACAGTCGCGGAAGAAGCGTGGCTCATCTGAACGTACTTGACCGCGAGTGTGGTATTGATAAATCCAACCCATCCCAAGACGATATGGGGTCGCTGTTAATCCAAGCACCTTGATGCCCGAATTATTCTCGCGTAAGTGAGTGATGACTTTCTGATAACTACTGGTCTTTTCATCGGGAACACGGTGGCATTCGTCGATAACCAACAGCGAAAATTGGTTAGAGAATGAATCGAGATTTCGCACCACAGATTGCACCGAAGCAAACACGACTTGTTGGTCGGTCTCTTTGCGTCCTAAACCCGCAGAGAAAATCGAGCCTTTCAGCCCGTAACCTTCATACTTTTCATGGTTCTGTTCAACCAACTCTTTTACGTGAGCAAGTACCAACACTCGACCTTTCGCAAGCCTTGCCAGCTCTGCAATCACAAGGCTTTTTCCTGCCCCCGTCGGAAGCACGAGAACAGCCGGAGTTTGGTGTTTTCTGAAGTAATGAATCACTGATTTTACAGAATCAGCTTGGTACGGGCGGAGTGTATACATATCGCGTCTTGTAAGAAGGAAAACAAATAGTGTGAAATAGCTCAACTAATTGAGCAAAGGTGACTATAATACCCGACTTAGATTAGTTGAGGTATTCATGCGTTTAGATAAATTTCTGTGCGATGCATTAGGCGTCACTCGAAGAGAAGCAACACACTTATTAAAATCCAAGGCAGTGACAGTAAATGATGTCATTCAAAAAAGCGGTTCACTCAAGGTAACTGAAGAGTGCGTTGTGAAATGGCAAGGCAATGAACTGAATGTTCACGGCCCACGTTACATCATGCTTTATAAGCCAGAAGGCTTTGTTTGTTCGCATGAAGATGGCGCAAATCGTATCGCGTTTGAATTACTTGATGAAATCAAAATGGACAAGCTGCACTTTGCTGGCCGTCTAGATATTGATACAACAGGTCTTGTGTTGATTACCGACGATGGTAAGTGGTCTCACCGTATCACTTCGCCAAAGCACAAGTGCGAGAAGACGTACCGTGTGTGGTTGGTTGAACCTGTTGAAGACGATTACGTTGAAAAATTCAAAGAGGGCATACAGCTTAAGAGCGAAGATGGCCTAACACTTCCTGCACACCTAGAAGTTCGTGCAGAGCGCGAAGTGCTGCTAACGATTCACGAAGGCAAATACCACCAAGTTAAACGTATGTTTGCTGCTCTTGGTAACAAGGTAGAAGCACTACACCGTGAACGTATTGGCGAAATTGAGATGGACGAATCTTTAGAGTTAGGTGAATACCGTTACCTAACGCAAGAAGAAGTCGATTCAATCTGGAAGTAGTCCTTAGCTAGAAGTGCTCTTAATAAGAAATTGTTCTTAACAAGAGGTAACTTTTGCTGGAAATAGCCCTTTCGTTGTAAAGCCGACCATGGATAGCGTCGGCTGATGATGTTGACTGGTACTAGGAAAGTCTCAGCCAATCTTTGACTCGCGTACTCACGCTAGTCCCTAGCTCTATCAGTTGAACATTCGGAGAACCATGCAAACATCGACCTCACAGAGCCCAAGCTCCCAACCAGAAACACCTCAATTAGGCTTAGTGCTGTTTTTGATTCTAGGTGCGATTGGTGCACTTACTCCGCTAGCCATTGATATGTATCTGCCAGCGATGCCGACCATTGCTAAAGATCTTGGTGTGACGGCGGGTGAGGTACAAATCACGCTAACAGCTTATACCGCAGGTTTCGCGTTGGGGCAGTTGCTGCATGGCCCGTTGGCGGATAGCTATGGTCGCAAGCCTGTATTGCTTATTGGTGTGTTCTTGTTTGCTATCGCTTCGATGGTGAGTGCGACAACACACGGTATTGAAGCGCTGACTTACATCCGTACCGCTCAAGGTTTTGCTGGTGCTGCGGCGGCCGTTATCATCCAAGCGGTGGTAAGAGACATGTTCGATCGTGAAGATTTCGCAAGAACTATGTCTTTCGTTACTTTGGTGATGACAGTTGCGCCATTGGTTGCTCCGATGATTGGCGGTTACTTAGCGTTGTGGTTCGGCTGGCGCTCAATTTTCTGGGTACTGGCTATTTTTGCGGTGATCGTGATTCTAGCGGTATCGATGAAGATCCCAGAAACGCTTCCTGCAGAAAACCGACAACCATTGCGCTTTAAAACAACGATTCGTAACTATGCTCGATTGTGTAAGAACCCAACAGCGATGGGCCTTATTTTCTCTGGCGCATTCTCATTCTCAGGGATGTTTGCGTTCTTAACGGCGGGTTCTTTCGTTTACATCGATATCTATGGGGTTCGCCCTGATCTGTTTGGCTACCTGTTCGGCTTGAATATTGTTGCTATGATCTTGATGACGAGCATCAACGGTCGAATCGTCAAGAAAGTGGGCTCTCACGCTATGCTTAGAGTCGGCTTAACCATTCAACTGTTTGCGGGCTTAGGCCTGTTAGTTGGTTGGATGTTAGATATCGGTTTGTGGGGTATTGTGCCATTCGTGATGCTGTTTATCGGCACACTGTCTACCATTGGTAGTAACTCAATGGCACTGCTTTTAAGCGGATACCCGAATATGGCCGGCACAGCTTCTTCGCTTGCGGGCACGTTAAGATTTGGTACTGGTTCTGTGGTGGGGGCAATTGTTGCCATGCTACCAAGTGACACTGCAGGGCCAATGGCTATGATGATGGCAGCATGTGCAATACTGTCAGCATTACTATATTGGACATTAGGAAAGAAGGCATAATGTCAAAATACTATATTGAAATTCAGAAGTTAGTGAACGATGCGCTGGGTGAGCTGTATGCTCTGCATAAGTCTGGCAAAGCGATCGACGCACCTATCGCGAACAACCTTTATCTTGTTCGTTGGGTAACAAAAGCGATTAAATCTCAAGCTTATGATCGCGTGATTGTGCCTGACTTAGTGCGCTGGCAGAAACAGGGTCGCTCAAAAGGCAACAACTCTGATTTAACTTTTACCTTTAAACGTATTTCTGCGTTTTACGGACGTTTTTTCCCTGAAGGCGAAGAGCCTAAAGCACTAAAAGACAGTGATGTTGAAGCGTTCATGGACAAAATGTACGAGATGGGTTGGAGCGTATCGAGTGAAGATGAGCTAACGACTGGCGGTAAGATTCAATTCTTCACCAATGGCGAGCACTCTTTTGCTTTGTGTGGCAAACAGTGTGACGACTCTTTCGACGGTGAGTTGATGGTGAAGCCGATGAACTGGTTTGTTCGTGGTAACCACGCCGAGTTCATCCAAGCGGCGATGGAAGCGGGTTTCATGCTTCACAAAGTAACGGACTATAAGTCTGCGGTGAAGTATCACGGTGAATACATCGTTTACCCTGCTAACCAAGGCAACCAACTGGCCGAGATCCCAATTAGCGTTATCGGCTAGTAGCAGATTCGGGATACGAAGAGCGGAATTATCCGCTCTTTTTTGCTTCTCATAGCGCGTGTCGCTAATTTGCTGTTAAGTCTTTTCTCATCTCGTTACCCAAATCCTGCCTCTGCTTTTAATCGCTTCGCATCCCGTCACTCGAATCTCGCATCTGCTTTTATTCTTTTCGCATCTCGTTACTCGAATCCCGCATCTGCTTTTAGTTTTTCGCATCCCGTTACTCTAATGCCGTATCCGCTTTTAACCTTTTCGCATCCCGTTACTCTAATGCCGTATCCGCTTTTAACCTTTTCGCATCACGTTACTCTAATCCCATATCCGCTTTTAATCTTTTCTCATCTCGACACTCGAATCCCGCATCTGCTTTTAATCTTTTCGCATCTCGTTACTCGAATCCCGTATCTGCTTTTAATCCTGTTCTTTAGCTTGCTTCTCAATCGCCTTCACCATGCCTTTAAAAATAAACAGGTGGGCAGGCATCATCGCAAACCAATACAGTAATCCTAGAAAGCCCTTTGGATGCCACCAAGCCGAGATGTTTAGCTCGCGAGAATCACCGTGGTCAGAGACGGTAATCTCGAGTCGCCCTAAACCGGGGCCTTTCATTCCAAATAGTAGAGATAAAAACTGGTTTTCTTCACAACGAATAACCTTCCAAGAGTCGACCTTATCACCGACTTTTAGATTGGGTCCTTCTGGCATTTGACGAACCGGTACGCCGCCACCGAAAAGAACATCCAACCATTCGCGTGTGCGCCATAAAGCGTTAGCGAAGAAGTAACCTTGCTTCGGGCTTCCGATTTGTTGAGCCACGTGCCAGAGCGATTCCAGTGAAGCGCTTGAAGTGATACTTGCGCCTGTTTTCTTCGGGTAATAGCCGTATCCCGCTTGCCAGCGCTTGAAAGCGGTTTTATCAAAGCCCCACACATTGCTTTTGACAAAGTTTCCTTCAGCGTGAATGGCTTGTTCAACCATATTTTCGAACGAGATAAGCTTCTGAGGGTACTTTTCTCTGATGGTGGTCGAACTGGCGATGAAGTCGTGCTTTAAGCCTGCAAGCAGTGCTCTGCCTATGTTGGACGGTACAGAAGTCACCACGCCTAACCAATATGAAGCAATCTTTGGTGTCAGTAGCGATGTCGCCCACAGCCTGAGTGGACGATCGGCAGTTTTGGCAATATGAGCAAACTGGTTTCGGTAAGAGACAATATCCGGCCCACCAACCTCAAAGGTTTGGCTTTCGTTTGGCGTGTCTTGTGCGAGTTTTAGTAAATAATGGTTCAGGTTCTGCAAGGCAATTGGGTTGGCTTTAGAGTCAACCCACTTTGGCGCAATCATGATAGGCAAGTTGTATACGAAATCTCGCATGATCTCGAATGCCGCAGATCCTGGTCCAATGATCACGCCAGCTTGAAGTTCGGTAACTGGTACTGATCCTTTACGAAGCAGTTCGCCGGTTTTCTTTCTCGCTTGAAGGTGTTCTGAATCGCCAGTCTGAGGCTGTAAAGAACTCAGGTAGATGACGTGTTGATTCTTTGGGCCAAGAGCAGAAGCAAAGTTACGGGCTAAGTTCAGCTCATAATCGATAAAGTCGTGGCCTTCTGCCATGCCATGGACGAGAAAGAAGATAAGATCAAAGTCAGGGACTAAGGCTTGTGTCGCAGCTTGATCGGCCAGGTCAAGATACTCAAGTGATAAGTTTTCGTGAGGCTCGGTCCTAGCCTTTAAATAGTCGATATGCCTTGCTGCTGCCGTGACTTGATAACCTTGCTCAAGCAGGAGAGGGAGGAGTTGCGAACCAACATATCCAGAAGCGCCTAAAACCAGTACTTTCTTCATTGTTACTCCATTTATATCTGTGGTTAAAAACCGAACATTGATATAATAGCGCGATATTTATCTTTATTCATCAATACGTTCCGTTTAGGTCTCTCTCTATGTTGCTCTCTTCAATTATTCATCACACACGAGGTGATTTTGTTCGCAGGCTTATTGCGATTGCACTGCCCATCACCTTGCAGAGCATTATGTTTTCAAGCCGAGGCTTGGTGGATGTGTTGATGTTGGGCCAACTTGGCGAAGCAGACATAGCGGCTGTGGGTGTTGCGAGCCGAGCGATGTTCGTGACGACCATTATGCTGGTGGGTGTCACTACAGGCGGCGCTCTTCTTACTGCTCAATATTGGGGCGCGGGTAACAGACAAGGTGTGAGAGAAAGCACTGCACTGACGTGGCTAGTTTCGACACTGTTTGCTTTACTGACCATTGCGTTTTTCGTTTCATTTCCTGCACAAATCATGGGCGTGACGACTGACTCTCAAGAGGTCATTAACCTAGGCGTTGAATACATTGTCATTACCTCATTTAGCATGCTAGCGGTATCGTGTGTCAGCAGTATGGCTGTAGGTTTGAGAGCGATGCATAAACCCGGGCTAAGTACCTTCTTTAGCGGTATCGGCATCCTGTCTAACGTGTTCTTAAACTGGGTGCTGATCTTCGGTAACCTCGGCTTTCCTGCGCTTGGAATCAAAGGTGCGGCGATTGCGACGGTACTGAGTGGCGCGATTGAAGTCGCGACTTTGTTTGGTTATCTCTATTTCTCTAAGCATTTATTGGCTTTTAAGTTCTGTGATATTAAAGCCGCAGCTTCGATTGATAAGGTGGTTCGCTTCTTGAAGCTGTCTCTGCCGACCACGTTTAATTTCTTAGCATGGGCGGGTGGTTTGTTTGCTTATCACGCGATCATGGGGCAATCGGGCGTTCAGGGTCTGGCTGCGCTTTCAGTAATGACGCCGGTTGAGTCTATCTCATTGAGTTTATTGATTGGCCTTTCGAACGCGGCAGCGGTTCTAGTGGGTAACCAGCTTGGCGCGAAAAATAATGAAGCGGTTTACTATCAAGCACTTGGCTTAACAATTCTGTGTTTCTTAACCAGTATCGTTGTGGCCGTTTTTCTCTATTTCGTTCAAACGCCAATACTCAATGCCTTCAGCGCATTGACGGAAGAAACCAGAGCCCTCTCAGAGAAATTCATCCTGATCCTCAGTGTGGGTATTGTCATTCGCTCGGTACCATTGACGGTGATCGTTGGTGTGTTGAGAGCGGGTGGTGATGTGAAGTTCTGCCTCTACCAAGATTTGATTGCTCAGTGGGTGATCGGTATCCCATTGGCAGCCATCGCGGCTATCTATTTTAAGTTTCCACCTGAGTGGGTATATCTGCTTTTCCTAACGGAAGAAGTCCTCAAGTGGGGTGGGTCGCTATATCGCATGAAAACAAGAAAATGGATTAAAAACTTGATAGGAAGTTGAAGTAGGGCGCACCAATCGCATCACTTTATCGTTGGCGTGTGATCTATCTTTCAAAATACTTCCTCCTAACAGGGAATTAGTGTAGATTCTCCTTCCAAATTCTAACTAATGCGAGCTGTTTAATGTTAAAGCTGTCAGACCTATGTAAAGGCTATGTCGATGGGGGGGAGTTTCACCCTGTTTTGCAAGGTGCTGAATTAACATTAAACCAAGGTGACCAGTTGGCATTAATGGGAGAAAGCGGTTCAGGTAAAAGTACGTTACTGAATCTTATCGCGGGTTTAGACCTAGCGGATTCAGGTGAAATTGCTTTCCCTCACTTCAATATGCACGACTCAACCGAGCGTGATCGTACCGCTTATCGCAGAAACAACATTGGCCATATTTTTCAGCAGTTCAACTTACTGCCAACGCTAAATATTGCTGATAACATCCGCTTTTGCCGCCAGTTAAAAGGCTTGCCTGAAGACAAAGGTCTCTGGAGACAGATTCTCTCTGCTTTAGATCTTATGCCTTTACTTGGCCGTTACCCTGAAGAAGCGTCTGGTGGCCAACAACAACGTGCGGCCATTGCGCGTGCGCTGTATATGGAACCAAAAATCTTGTTGGCCGATGAGCCGACCGGAAGTTTAGATGAGCGTAATGCAGAAGCGGTAATGCGTTTGCTGACCTCTTTGGCTCGTCAATTAGAATGTACGTTGCTGTTGGTAACGCACAGTGAAAAAGTAGCTCTGCACATGGATGGCAGGATCCGTCTACAAGGAGGGCAACTGCATGTTATGGCCCGTAGTTAAGGCACTACTCGGTCACTATCGACGTTACCCACTGCAAATTATTTTGGTATGGCTTGGTTTAACCCTCGGCGTATCACTTTTGGTTGGTGTTACTGCTATCAACCAACACGCCAAGCAAAGCTACGCACATGGCGAAAAACTCTTTTCGAATCCTCTTCCTTACCGTATTCGACCAAAACACAACGCCAATAAAATCCCGCAAGGCTTTTATATCCACCTTCGCCGTGAAGGCTTTCAACAGTGCTCTCCTCTGGATCACCATCGTATCACTGATGAAAATGGCGCAAACTTCATGCTTGTCGGCATAGACCCTGTTTCTATGCTTCAGTTACAACCTGGTATTGCTTTAAAAGATCTCACCGCTTTGAACCTCATGAAGCCACCATACCCAATCCTTGTCAGTGATGATCTTGCTGAACACATGGAATGGCACAACGGTGATTACATCCCTTTGGTGGATGGCTCTGAACTTGGTCCTGTGGTTGTCGATCAAAATAACCTGATTAATGGTACAAGGCTGATTGCGGATATCTCCTTGCTCCGAATGCTAAAACGCAGTGCAGGGCTTTCTGTAATTGCGTGTTCAGACATGTCCACTGAGAAGTTTGAACGTCTCAAAAACATGCTACCTAATGGTTTGACGATCTCTCGTAGCTCTAAGGCAGAGCTTGAGTCGCTAACCAGTGCGTTCCACTTAAACCTAAAAGCGATGGGTATGCTGTCGTTTGTGGTTGGCTTATTCATTTTCTATCAGGCGATGTCGTTGTCGTTTATCCAGCGCCAACCGTTAGTCGGAATCTTAAGACAAACAGGTGTATCGGGCTGGCAATTGGCTAAAGCGCTGTGCTTAGAATTGCTGATATTGGTCGTACTGAGCTGGATCTGCGGTAATGTATTTGGGGTCATGTTGGCCAACCAATTATTACCAGCGGTATCTTCAAGCTTAGGCGACTTATACGACGCCAACGTTGGCTTAACGATTGACTGGAATTGGCGATGGAGCGGCTACAGCTTATTGATGGCGTTACTGGGTGCGTTCTTAGCATGTGCTTGGCCATTGGTGCGCTTGCTTAGATCACAACCGATTCGTTTGACCTCTCGCTTATCTTTGATGCGCTTTGCGGGTACGGAGTTTACTTGGCAAGCATTGATTGGCTGTGGTTTCTTGGTTGCCGCTGTCGCTGTGTATCAAGCCCCTCAGACTCAAGAAACGGGTTTTGCGATTATCGCGCTAATGCTGATCAGTGTGGCTCTATTTACCCCGTTTTTGATGTGGAAGTTATTTAACAGCCTCTCTTATTCATTGCGCTGGGTTCGTGCTCGCTGGTTCTTTGCTGATGCAGCGTCAAGTATGAGTTACCGTGGCGTAGCGACCATGGCCTTTATGTTGGCCTTAACAGCCAATATTGGTGTAGAAACCATGGTGGGCAGCTTTAGAGATACCACTGATAAATGGCTAACGCAGCGTTTGGCTGCCGATCTTTATATCTACCCAACCAACAATGCCGCTGCTCGTATGAGTAATTGGTTATCTGACCAACCTGAAGTGGATTCGGTTTGGTGGCGTTGGGAGAAAGATGTTGCGTCTCCAGTTGGTAGCATTCAGGTGGTCAGTACAGGTCCTTCTGAAGGTGAGCTAGAAGCGCTGACAATTAAATTAGGTATTCCGAATTACTGGTATCACTTGCATCACTCTAAAGGTGTGTTGATCAGTGAATCGATGTCTCTCAAGTTGGGGATTCGCCCTGGCGACTACATTGACCTCTATGACAGTCTCGGCTCTGGTTGGCAGGTTGTCGGTGTTTATTATGATTATGGTAACCCTTACCATCAAGTCATGATGTCGCATCGAAACTGGCTGTATGGGTTTGCAGGGCGGGGTAATGTCGGTCTTGGCGTAATACTCAAAGACGATGTGAATTCACTAGGGCTTCGCGGCCGATTAGAAAGCGTATTTAGACTTGGCTCTGAGCGTGTTTTCGATAACAACAATATTCACAGTCAAGCGATGCGAGTGTTTGATAGGACGTTCGCGATTGCAGATACATTAGGCAATATCACCTTGGTTATTGCCGTCTTCGGTATCTTCTTCGCGACGGTTGCGGGAGAAGTGTCTCGCCAAAGGCATATTTCCTTGCAGCGCTGTTTGGGTGTCTCGGCGAAAGAGCTGATCCTGACAGGTAGTTTGCAGTTGTTTGTGTTTGGGCTTATTTCCTCCTTAATTGCGATTCCGCTCGGATTGGCGTTAGCGAGCCTAATTGTTGATATCGTGATAAAGCAGTCTTTTGGGTGGTCACTCGAGTTACAAGTGATTCCTTGGGACTATTTGCAGACATTTGCATGGGCCATGGCAGCATTGATGCTAGCTGGTGCTTTACCAGTGATGAGAATGATTCGGAACACTCCGATGAAGTCACTGAGGGATGCGCTTTAGTATGTTTTTACGGAATACTTCAACTAAGTTAAGACAACGAATTCTGTCTTCTCTGTTATTAATCAGTTTCTTCGGCATCTTTTTAAGTGTTTGGGGTTATTACTCCTATTTCATCGATCCTGGTGAAAAGGGCGTGAATGAAGTTAACTCAATATTGGTCAATGAACACTTCAATGTGTTCGAACCTGTTTTGCCAGACCGTAATGTTTCGCTACCACAAGATTTTAAGTTCCACCCAGAGTTTCAGCACGAGTGGTGGCATTACTTTGCATCTTTGAAAGGTGATGATGGTAAAGACTATTCGGTCCAGTGGAGCTTTTTCCGTATCGCAACGGACGAACGTGAAACACCAGGGTGGCAAAGCCCTCAAGTCTATATCTCAAATGTAGTGGTCTCTTCTAAGTCCAAAGTATGGAAAGAACAGCGCATGGCTCGTGGCGGCATTGGCCAAGCGGGAATGACTAATCGTCCATTCAGGCTTTGGATTGATAACTGGAACTGGCGTGCACTCGGCAACACCCCATTCCCAGGACGCCTTCAAGTGCAAACAGACACGTTTGGACTTGAACTCGACACCATTGCAAAAGGGCCCTATGTGCTCAACGGCGATAACGGTTATCAGAAAAAGCACGACTTATTGCCTGTCGCGTCTTATAACTTCAGCGCTCCATTTTTATCGTTGAGTGGTGTGTTGAACCTAGACGGCGTTACCAAGGAAGTGGAAGGCACAGCGTGGGTACATAAAGAGTGGGGCAGTGGCTTACTTGGAGTGGGCCAACAAGGTTGGGATTGGTTTGTATTTAACCTCGATGACGGCACTGCGCTGAGCATTAACCGTTATCGTCATAACCAACAGCTGCCTTACGTATTCGGTACATTAGCAACACGCTCAGGCAAAGTATACCAATTAACGGAATCCGAAATTTCCATTCAACCATTGCAAAATACAACGTTGATGAATGGAAGACGGATGCCTTTACAGTGGATCATCAACGTCCCTAAGCATGATATCAACCTCACGACGCGTATTATACGCAGGGATATGTGGCTTCCATTTGTCATACCATATTGGGAAGGGCCAATAAGGGCGAGCGGGAGTCATGAAGCGACAGGCTTTATGCAGTTAACTGGCTACTAAAAAACACCTAAGGCTATCATTTTATAGCCTTTTTTTATGCCTGCGACTTTTAGCCGCCCCCAATGAATTGTGCATACAGGTTCGATGATCTCATCTATACTTAATTCATGGTGCATAACAACATTATGGAATATACGACGTATTGTTTAGTATTTGTAGGAAAAACCGAAGTTAAACATCCGAAGAAGTGATTATCTATCAATTAAACTTGGATATAAACTCGTGGTTATTCTTTGTTATTCGTTTATTTAAATAATAAATATAAGGGCGAAATCATGACCGACGTCATCCGTGACTTCTTTAAAATGGAATCTGCTGGCGGCATCATACTAGTCATCGCTGCGGCGATCGCAATGTTTGTAGCAAACTCACCACTGAACGAAATGTACCAAGGTGTACTTCACAGTTACGTTCTTGGTATGTCTGTGTCTCACTGGATTAACGATGGCTTAATGGCTGTCTTCTTCCTTCTAATCGGCTTAGAAGTTAAGCGCGAACTTTTAGAAGGCGCATTAAAGTCTAAAGAGACAGCAATCTTCCCAGCTATCGCAGCTGTGGGTGGTATGCTAGCTCCTGCACTTATTTACGTGCTATTTAACTCAAGTAACCCTGAAGCGCTTCAAGGTTGGGCTATCCCAGCAGCGACTGATATCGCATTCGCATTGGGTATCATGGCTCTTCTTGGTAACCGTGTACCGGTAAGCTTGAAGGTATTCCTGCTAGCACTGGCAATTATCGATGACCTAGGTGTTGTTGTTATCATTGCTCTGTTCTACTCAGGCGACCTATCAACACTTGCACTTACAGTTGGCTTCATCGCGACTGGTGTGTTGTTCATGCTAAACAACAAGCATGTGACTAAGCTGAGTGTTTATCTCATTGTTGGTGCAATTCTGTGGTTCGCAGTATTGAAGTCTGGTGTTCACGCAACATTGGCAGGTGTAGTAATTGGTTTTGCTATCCCACTGAAAGGTAATAAAGGGGAGCGTTCTCCGCTGAAACACTTAGAGCATGCTCTGCACCCATACGTCGCTTTTGCAATTTTGCCAATCTTCGCATTTGCAAACGCAGGTATCTCACTAGAAGGCATCTCAATTTCAAACCTTACAGGCATGCTACCGCTTGGTATTGCTATGGGTCTATTGGTTGGTAAGCCACTGGGTATCTTCCTATTCAGCTGGGGTGCTGTGAAAACCGGCGTAGCTAAGCTTCCTGAAGGTGTGAACTTCATGAACATCTTCGCGGTATCTGTGTTGTGTGGTATTGGCTTTACGATGTCTATCTTTATCTCGTCACTGGCATTTGGTCCAACGAACGCAGATTTTGATACGCTTGCTCGATTAGGTATCCTGATGGGCTCAACGACGGCAGCTATCTTAGGTTACTTCCTGCTAAGTATTTCTCTACCGAAAACTAAGCATCAAGAAGTAAAACTATAATCGGTAGTAGGCTCGCTTAATAGGGAGCCTACTCACTGAGTAACAAGTCAACTTCTGAGTAGCAAGAAGAGTCACAGAGTCTCCCTCGACTCATGTGACGATAAAGAACAAAAAAGCCGTGATGGGCAACCCTATCACGGCTTTATTGATCTTATAACTAAGCTGCTGTTGTTCGAACACTCGCTCTTGCTCTATATCATAGCTATATTTACATCATCGAAATCCACAGTGACAATGTCACGCTATTTTTCAAGCGTGGTGAATATGGTCCACTCCTCGACGATTTGTTCACTTAACCCTACCACAGTCGCTGTTACCTTACGGTTCAATGCGTGTGAAGTAGGGTCGTCGCCATCGCTTTCTAGGCGCTCTTCACCATAGCCGACAATTCGCACTCGCTCTGGTTCGATACCATTCGACAGTAACTCGTCTTGAACATTGTTTGCTCGTTTCTTTGATAGGTCTAAGTTGTACTCGTTAGAACCCACTTTACTCGCATAGCCTTGTATTTCAATCGAGGCACTTTTGTAGGTTTCAAGAAACTCTGCCATCGTACTGATCTGGTCTGAGAAGATCGGGTTCACTTCAAATGAGTCATGAGCAAAGAGTATTTTTAGCTGTCTGACTTCTTCCGCACGAATCGTTTCTCCACAACCATCATTGTCGACTTGTGATGTCTCAGGCGTACCTGGACAGATATCACGAGCGTTCACCACACCATCTCTATCATCGTCTTGCAGGTCTGCAATCTGTTCTGCTTCAGGTGTCTCGATATAGGCCTCTTCCTGCTGGTTTGAACAGGCAAATAAAGTCATCGTTAACACGGGAAGTAATAAGTAAGGTATTTTCATCATTAATACTCCACGGGCGTAGTCCACTCTTCTGGAATGTCGACCAGTAGAGCGTTCAATAAAGAACCTGTAGCGTTCATCACACGGTACTTAGCGTACTGCTCTGAATAGTGGGCATCTAGGTAATCTTTACGGGCTTCAAATAGTTCGTTCTCAGTGTTGAGTAAGTCAAGTAGAGTACGTTTGCCTATTCGGTATTGTTTTTCATATGCGATAACAGTTTCCGAAGCTGAGTCAACATGGTCGGATAGAAAGTTCTTTTGTTGTAACGTTAGATCCAATGCACTCCACGAGAGGCGAAGACCTTCTTCCACCTGACGATAAGCTCGATCTCTCAGATCTTTTGCTTTGTTCAGTTGGTATGCCGCAGCTTCTGAATTAGCACTGTCTGTTCCGCCGTTGTACAAGTTATATCTCATGCGAAGCATCGCGAGGGTCTCTTGACTAGAGCCTTCATCGCCACCTGCATCATCACGCCATGACTGAGATGCTTCAATAGAGAAGGTAGGGTAGTTCACGCCCTTTGACTGTTTGTATTGGAAGTGGGCTGAATCGACATCTGCGTTTGCAACTTTGATCACTGGGTGTTGGTCTAATGCATCAACAATGGCGTCCGTTAACGACAAAGGAATTTGAGAAATATCGGCTCTTGGGTAAATCAAGCCTAAAGGTTCTTGACCAACCACTCGTCTAAATTGGGTGTGTGTATCGATCAAATTATTCTGTGCGGCCAATAAGTTACCGTGAGCTTTTGCTATCCTAGCTTCAACTTGCGACACATCCGCAGTTGAACCTATTCCGGAGTTAGCCCGTTTCTTAATGTCTTTATAGATTTTTTTGTGTATTGAAAGGTTACTTTCAGACAGTGCCAGCACTTCAGTGGCCTTCACTGCATCTAGATAGATTTGGGTCACCTCCAAGGCTTTGTCTTCGGCATCCGCAATCAATTGCAAGCGAACCGACTCAGCTTCTGCGGCGGTACGATCAATGTCGTACAGAGTCGCGGAACCATCCCACAGCAATTGAGTGAGGGAAATCGTCGCTTCCTTTCTTGTTAGATCGGTATCGGGACCGTTGTTTGGTGCAGGGTTTATACCTTCGTAACCAATACCGGCGTCAAGGTCGATACTTGGCTTGTATGCTCCTCCTGAGGCATCGTTACGTTTTCGCACGCTCACATATTCGTTGAAGATGCTTTTTATCTCTGGATTCGTTGCCAAAGTAATAGCAACAGACTGTTCCAGAGTCTGAGCGGCGAGTGGTGTTGCAGCAACTAAGCAGCATAAGATGGATAATTTAAACAATTTCAAAGTAGCTCTCCTTCTACTTTCAATGTCTCATCCGTTTCCCAACCTACGTTTATCGCTGAATTGAGAGAAGGGTATTAAACGAAGCTTAGGACATTTGCAAAAAAATGCGAAGTTTGTAGGTTTTTTTTTGAATGTAAGTCGCTATTGCTATTGACTAATTTAAAAAGCACCAGATTTACCAACTTTTAGTGAGTTGATTATCAATAGCGCCACTACTAGATTTATTGTAGGAAATAGCCACAGCGCAGGGTGGGATTGGTTCCGCGTTTGGCGTGTTCTGGGCAGAAGTGGGAATATGGATATGGGAAATATCAACCTAAGTATACTAGGCCTTGTTAGCGGGAGTGTAGTACTCGACGCTCAAGGGCAAGTTAGACGTTTGTCTCCGGGCGAACAACCAGCTGCTAGTGACGTAATTATCAGTTTTGGGAATAGTGAAGAGAGCGTGCCAAGCGTATCTGCACGTTTTGTAGATAATCAAGGCCAACAGAATGCACTAGATACTGATGATGCGATCGCTCAAGTTCAGCGTGCTATTGAAGAAGGATTTGATCCAACGGAATTAGGAGATGAGTTTGATACTGCAGCTGGTGAGCAAGGCTCTAGTTTGACCAACAGCGGTAGGATTGAACGTACCGGCGCCGAAACTCAAGCTGCCACAAATTTTGAAACTGATGGGTTTGAGTCTCAAGGTTTGTCCGAAACTCAAAGTCTTGCTCTTTTTGATATCATCGCTTTTGCGCTTATTTCAGGTGAAACTAATGTTATTGAGTTTGAGCAGGATGAACCTATTGAAACTGGGGGCGCTTTAACGAGTGAAGACCCAGACGTTACCTTTATTGTTAAAGAGGTCGCTGGGGATAATGATCTCGGTACTTTTGTTGTAAACGAAGATGGTACTTGGACCTTCGTGGCCAACAGTCCTTATGATGAGCTTGCGGATGGTGAGCAAATTCAAGACTCGACGACAGTACAATCCTCCGATGGAGGCGAACAAGTCATTACAGTAACGATAATTGGTACTGATGATGCGGCTGTGGCTACTGATGACTCGGGCAGTGTGACTGAGGACATTGATGTAGATGAAATCACCAATCAATTAGTGACGTCTGGTCAGATTGTGATTACAGATGTAGACAGCGACACTCCTACTTTTTCAGCTGACGGTGAGTTTAACCTCGTAGGTTCAACAAACGAATCACAGCTAGGTGTATTGAGCATCGACCCTGATGGTGCTTGGACTTACGTAGTTAACAACGATGACGTTCAGTACTTGGATGACGATGAGTTCGTTACTGAAGTTTATACTGTGACAGCAAGTGACGGTACTACGAGTGAGGTAATCATCACTATTAACGGTGCCGATGACCCATCTGATATAACCGTAGGTGAAGGTGATTCAGATACTGGTGAAGTGACTGAAGATGTGGATGTAGACCTAGAGAGTAACAACTTAATTACTTCTGGGACACTAACGATCACCGATGTCGACGATAACGATGTCGCTGCTTTTCAACCAAACGGTGTGTTTAATCCTGAAGGATCAACCAATGATACCGCGTTAGGCATGTTGACCATTACCGACGATGGTGAATGGACTTACACCGTAGACAACGACGATGTGCAATATCTTGATGACGATGAGTTCGTTACCGAGGTTTACACAGTTACTGCGATTGACGGAAGCACAAGTGAAGTGACTATCACCATCAACGGTGCCGATGATCCGTCTGAGATTACTGTTGGTGAAGGTGATTCTGACATGGGTGAAGTGACGGAAGATGTCGATGTCGATCCTGAAAGCAATGACTTGATGGCGACAGGAACATTGACGATCACTGATGTTGATGCCAATGATGTCGCGGCTTTTGAACCCAACGGAACGTTTAACCCGGAAGGTTCGACCAATGAGACCGCATTGGGTATGTTGACCATAACCGATGATGGAGCATGGACTTACGTCGTAGACAACGACGATGTGCAATATCTTGATGACGATGAGTTCGTCACTGAGGTTTACACGGTTACTGCGATTGACGGAACCACAAGTGAAGTGACCATCACCATCAACGGTGCCGATGATCCATCGGAGATCACCGTTGGAGAAGGTGACTCTGATATGGGTGAGGTGACAGAAGATGTCGATGTCGATCCTGAAAGCAATGACTTGATGGCGACGGGAACACTGACGATTACTGATGTAGATGCCAATGATGTTGCGGCCTTTGAACCGAACGGAACGTTTAATCCAGAAGGTTCGACCAATGATACCGCGTTAGGTATGTTGACCATAACCGATGATGGCGAATGGACGTACGTTGTAGATAACGGTGATGTGCAATATCTTGATGACGATGAGTTCGTTACTGAGGTTTACACGGTTACTGCGATTGACGGAACCACAAGCGAAGTGACGATTACCATCAATGGTGCCGATGATCCATCTGAGATTACCGTTGGTGAAGGTGATTCTGACATGGGTGAGGTGACGGAAGATGTTAATGTCGATCCTGATACCAACGAACTTTCAGCGTCAGGTACTTTAACGATTACTGATGTCGACACGAGTGACATGCCCGCCTTTAAACCTAATGGTGTGTTTACCCCTATTGGGTCTACTTATGCACTTGCTTTGGGTATGTTAACGATTACTCCAGAGGGCGCATGGAGTTATGTCGTTGATAACGATGCGGTTCAATACTTGAATGATGATGACACGGTTATTGAAAGATATGTGGTAACCGCGATTGATGGTGTAGAGCATGTTATCGAGATAACAATCAATGGTGTCAATGACGCACCTGAAGCGACCAGCTTTACGGTCGTTAATGATGAGGACGCGATTATACCTATTCTCTTTGATTCTGAAGATGGCGGCATGCCAGATTATATCTCGGATATAGAAGATGACCATGACGACATTCCGCTTAATATTCGAATCGAAAGTTTGCCAACCAACGGCAGCCTTTTGTATACCGATGAAAATGGCGTCACGAGAGAAATCGTACAGTCTGATGTTGATAACGGTGAGTTGTTTGTTCCGAACAATATCAGTTTTGTAGCTGGGCCTGGAGAAATGTTTGAAATGGGCTTTAGTGGCGATCCTGAGGATATGCCAGAGCTTGTTGATGGTTTCTATAATTGGGGGGTGGAAGTTTCACCAACAGAGAGACTTATTACGCTAGATAACGGTAATACGATTACAATAACGATCGAAGATAACAATAATAAACCGTTGAAGCAGTATCAAGGCGAACAATCTCATGTTGGTTTTGGTATTGGTGATACCGATGGTAGAGGTATGAACAAACAGGAGACCTTGGTCCTCGACTTTACTAATAATCCATTAGAGGTTGTTGATTTTGGTTTAGATGGGTTGGGTGGTTCATTTAACACTGATAGTAATGTTTATGTTGAAGTGCTCTATACCTTTGCTGATGGCACTACTCAGACGGAGCAATATCAAAAAGATCCAGGAGATACAGGGAATAGCCAAATTCTGTATGATTTTAGTTATTCTTCACCAGACAATCCGATTGTTGGGATGGAGCTGTCATCGACAGGGGGCAGTTGGGAGTTACGCTATGTCCAAGGTAACGAGGCGGTAACTGAAGACCCGCAGTTTGATTATGTCGCGGTCGACTCTAATGGTGCGGAAAGCACGGTAGAGACGGTCACAATAGATATCGAAGAACCGCAGCAATATAACGTTATTAGTGCTGCGAGTAATGAACCTTTGTATGCCGAGTCAGGCAACGATCTGCTTATTGGAGATAGCGGAGACAACATCTTCACTTGGCTAGACTCTGCGCTCGACAACGGTACTGATATTATTAAAGATTTCGAGCTTTATACAGGTGGTTCTGGGGATCTGATTGACCTCAATGATTTGGTCGAAGACCCTCAAGATGAGACTCAAATGGCCGAGCTACTTGATGCGATTGAGGTCTCTGTCGACGGAGAAGATATCGCGTTGTCCATTCCAATCAATGGAGGGGATGATGTCCAAACTATAGTTGTTGAGGGGATTGCGACTGAACTGGGTGGTTCGGTTGACCTAGGTAATGACCTAGCCGTGCTGGGAGAGCTGATAAAAAATGATGCTGCTTAATTAGATAATGTGAAAGGTTCTAACGCTTAACGTAAGAAAAGCCCTCGATTTCGGGGGCTTTTTTGTGTCGAGTACCCGCTAAAGAAAAGGTATCGGAACAACACACAAAAAAAAGCCCAAACCAACGTGGTTTGGGCGGATACAAGTATAGGAGTTAATAAGGAAAATGCAGTAATTAAGAAAGCAGTGAGAAGAACAAGTTTGACGGCCTGTTAAACTTCTAAATACGCTGTTTTCTACCTAATTTATGACTCTCCATTTCTATTTCAGTTCCAAGAAAATTCATTATTTTTTTCTTTTTTTGTAAACACACAGCGATTCAATCGGTTAGTGCTGAGTTTTATTAACTGGTACGACCAATTTGTGAAAATGTGATGTTGCTTGCTTGTTAAATAAATGTACTAAGCGTATATTTCAAACAGTTGTTTAATACGAGTGATTGAAATGGCACCAAGAAGTACAACCAAAGACAAAATCTTAGATGTGGCTGAAGGCTTATTTGCTGAGCACGGTTTTAATGACACCTCTTTACGTACGATTACGAGTAAAGCGAATGTCAACTTAGCTTCAGTGAACTATCACTTTGGCGATAAGAAGACTCTGGTTCGTGCGGTACTCAATCGTTACTTAGAAGCATTTATGCCAGCACTGCAAGATGCATTAGTGAACTTAAACTTGAACGAAACGTATTCTATGAGTGACGTGTTTGAGTCGTTAAGACAGCCACTAAGAGCACTTAATGATGTTAGGCCAAATGGTACCAGCCGATTCATGTTACTCATCGGAAGAGGCTATACGGATGTACAAGGGCACTTGCGTTGGTTCATTACCACTCGTTATAGCGAAGTACTTTCTTTGTTTACGACGTCGGTAATGAAGGCGAATCCGAACCTCACTCAAGAACAGTTATTTTGGCGATTACACTTCACCCTAGGGACTTGTGTATTCACCATGGCATCAAGTCAGGCTCTGGTAGAAATTGCAGAGAATGACTATGACAGAAAGATAGATGCTAAGGCAGTGGTCGATATTCTTATTCCATATTTAGCCGCTGGCATGTCAGCAGAAGAATAAAACAATAAAAAGCGAAACATTCACAACCAATATAGTGAACAAAAGGATCTGAACTATGAGCTCTCTAAGACAAAAATGGGTAAGTGACCCAGCTTTTAAACTCTTTAAAAAAGTACTACCACCACTATCTAGCACCGAGAAAGAAGCGATGGAAGCGGGTAGCGTGTGGTGGGACGGAGAGCTGTTTTCTGGCAAACCAGATTTCACTAAGCTGCACCAATACCCAAAACCTCAGCTGACAGCAGAAGAGCAATCGTTCATGGATAATGAGCTTGAAACCTTGCTCGCTATGCTTGATGACCACCAAATTGTAAAAGAAGATCGAGACCTTCCTGAAGAGGTGTGGAACTTCTTACGTAAAGAGCGTTTCTTTTCGCTAATTATTGCGAAAGAGTATGGCGGTCGTGAATTCTCAGCACACGCTAACTCAACTATCGTAACTAAGATTGCGACGCGTAGTATCAGTACTGCGGTTTCAGTAATGGTTCCAAACTCTCTTGGTCCTGGTGAGCTGCTGTCTCACTACGGTACTCAAGATCAGAAAGGCTACTGGTTGCCTCGTCTTGCTGACGGTACAGATATCCCATGTTTCGCACTGACAGGCCCAGAAGCGGGTTCTGATGCGGGCGGTATCCCTGATGTCGGTACTGTGTGTATGGGAATGCACGAAGGCAAAGAGACACTAGGTATCAAGCTTAACTGGAACAAACGCTATATTACGCTAGCACCAGTGGCGACGGTACTTGGTCTGGCTTTCAAACTGCACGATCCAGAAAAGCTACTGGGTGACAAAGAAGACATCGGTATCACTTGTGCGCTTATCCCAGCAGATCACGAAGGTGTTGTGATTGGTGAACGTCATGACCCACTTGGTCTTGCATTCATGAATGGTCCAACGCGCGGTCACGATGTGTTTATCCCTATGGAGTGGCTAATCGGTGGCGCAGATTACGCAGGTAAAGGCTGGCGTATGCTGGTGGAATGTCTGTCGGCAGGTCGTGGTATTTCACTACCAGCACTGGGTACAGCAATGGGCCACCTAACTGCGAGAACAACTGGCGCATACGCGTATGTACGTAAGCAGTTTGGTATGTCGATTGGTAAGTTTGAAGGTGTTGCAGAGAGTTTAGGCCGTATTGGTGGCTTAACGTATCTACTAGAAGCGACTCGTACACTGACAACTACTTCACTTGATATGAAAGAGAAGCCGGGTATCGTCACGGCTATCGCGAAATATCATATGACAGAGATGGCGCGTACTATTCTGAATGATTCAATGGATATCCACTCAGGTCGTGCAATTCAAGATGGTCCAATGAACTACTTGGCTGCCCCTTACCTAGGTATTCCAGTGGCTATCACAGTAGAAGGTGCGAACATCCTGACTCGTAACCTGATGATCTTTGGTCAAGGTGCGACACGTTGTCACCCATACGTATTAAGCGAAATGGAAGCGGCAGCAAACCCAGATGAGAAGCAAGGTGCGAAAGACTTTGATAGCTTGCTGTTCAAGCATATCTCTCACGCAACTAAGAACACGTTCGGCGCGTTTGGCGCAGCACTAACTGGCTCTAAGTTCATTAAAGCCGACATGAGCGGTCCAACTAAGCCTTACTACCAAGATTTGACTCGTTTGAGCCGTGCGCTTGCAGTAAGTGCGGATTTCGCAATGCTAACGCTAGGTGGTGAACTGAAGCGTAAAGAGCTTATATCAGCACGTTTGGGTGATGGTCTAAGTTACTTATACATGGCGTCTGCAGCGCTTAAGAAATATGAAGACGAAGGTCGTCAACAAGCTGACCTGGATTACGTGCACTACGCGGTTCAACACTGTTTCCACAACGCGGCTAAATCGCTACAAGAAGCGTACAGAAACTTCCCGAACAAGATGGTGGGTAAAGTACTTAAAGGTCTAGTTTTCCCTGTCGGTAACCACTTCGAAAAACCAAGTGATAACCTGACAGTGCAACTAGCAGAAAGCTTGATGACTCCGGGCGCACACCGTGAACGTCTGACTCACCTTTGCTACATCGGCAAGGAAGAAGAGGACAGTGTTGGCCTAATGGAGAACGCGTTCAATGCGATGTACAGCATCAAGCCATTAGAGCGTAAGATCTTCAAAGCAGTGAAAGAGGGCAAAGTGGCTCGTAAAGGCTTACTGCAAGACAAACTTGCTCAAGCACTTGCTGCTGATGTGCTAACGCAAGAAGAAGTCGACCAAATTGTGGCTGCCGATAAACTGCGTTACGCTGCGATTCAAGTTGACCACTTCAGTCATGACTTTAGTGAAACTTTGACGCGAAAAGAGTTAAAACCTAAGCTAAATAGCGTTGCTTAGATAAAGAAACGATAAAAGGCACCTAATTAGGTGCCTTTTTTGTTTTTGTCGTAGAAGTCGCAATAGATGCGTTAACAAATGGTGACTTAGTCAGCAAATATCAGCTGAGTGCTCCAACCACTTGCATTTTCACCACATTTTTACAGAAATTAGATGCCATTTGCGTACGAAACTTTTATCCTTAACCTGATTTTTTAAGGAAGTTGAATATGATCATCAAACCTCGAATTCGCGGATTCATCTGTACTACAACACATCCAGTCGGTTGTGAAGCTAATGTAAAAGAACAAATTGCTTACACAAAAGCTCAAGGCCCAATCGCAAACGCACCTAAACGTGTACTAGTTGTTGGCTCTTCAAGTGGCTACGGCTTGTCTTCACGTATTGCGGCTGCATTTGGTGGCGGCGCTTCAACTATCGGTGTTTTCTTTGAGAAAGCCGGTACTGAGAAAAAACCGGGCACAGCTGGTTTTTACAACTCAGCAGCGTTCGATAAGCTAGCTAAAGAAGAAGGCCTGTATTCAAAAAGCCTGAACGGCGATGCTTTCTCTAACGAAGCGAAACAGAAAACGATTGACCTGATCAAAGAAGATCTAGGCCAAATCGATATGGTTGTGTACTCACTGGCATCTCCAGTGCGTAAAATGCCAGAGACTGGCGAAGTGATTCGTTCAGCTCTAAAACCTATCGGTGAAACGTACACATCAACGGCTGTTGATACCAACAAAGACATGATCATCGAAGCAAGCGTTGAGCCTGCATCTGAAGAAGAGATCAAAGACACTGTTACTGTAATGGGCGGTGAAGATTGGGAACTTTGGATCAACGCTCTATCTGAAGCGGGTGTTCTAGCTGACGGTTGTAAAACTGTTGCTTACAGCTACATCGGTACTGAACTAACGTGGCCAATCTACTGGGATGGCGCGCTAGGTAAAGCTAAGATGGATCTAGACCGTGCAGCGTCAGCGCTTAACGAGAAACTAGGCCAAACTGGCGGTACTGCAAACGTTGCTGTTCTTAAGTCTGTTGTGACTCAAGCAAGCTCTGCAATCCCTGTAATGCCTCTTTACATCGCTATGGTGTTCAAGAAGATGCGTGAAGAAGGTATTCACGAAGGTTGTATGGAACAGATCTTCCGTATGTTTAGCCAACGCCTATACAAAGAAGATGGCAGCGCAGCAGAAGTGGATGAAGTGAACCGTCTACGTCTAGATGATCTAGAACTTCGCGAAGACATTCAAGATCACTGTCGTAACCTATGGCCTCAAATCACAACCGAGAACCTAAAAGAACTGACTGACTACGTAGAGTACAAAGAAGAGTTCTTGAAGCTATTCGGTTTCGGTGTTGAAGGTGTTGATTACGAAGCTGAGGTTAACCCAGCTGTTGAATTTGATGTAGCTGACATCTAATTCAAACAATCGAATCAAAACGAAATAGGCGCTCATTGAGCGCCTATTTTTTTGCTCAAAAGTAGATGAGGGATTCGAGTGGCGAGATGCGAAGAGCTTAAGAGCAGATACGAGTGACGAGATTCTAGATGCGAAGAGATTTAAGAGCAGATATGGGATTCGAGGTTCGATGATCTCTAAGAATAAGTGAGAGAAAAGAAGCCATAAAAAATGCACTAATCCAAACATGAACTAGTGCATTTAAAATATCTAATCTAAAGCGCGATAACGCTGAATAAGCTAGCTAATTATGATGATGAAAGTACCTGCTAAGGTCATCAATATATTGGCTATTGCGTAAGTACCTGCGTAACCCAGAGCTGGAATGGTTGAGCGAGCGTGGTCATTAACGATGTCCATCGCTGGAGCGCAAGTTCGCGCGCCAATGATCGCACCAAACAACAGAGCTCGGTTCATCTTCAATACGTAAGCGCCAACTAAGTACGCGAAGAATACTGGCAAGACACTGACGACCAGAGCGATACCAATGACCTGCGGACCAACTTGAGTCAAGTGCTCAAATATCTTACCACCGGCGCTTAAGCCGATACCGACCATAAAGAACATCAAACCGAGGTCTTTGACCATGTTCAGCGCTCCTTGAGGTACATAACCGAAAGTAGGGTGGTTCGCCCGTAGGAAACCAAGCATGATGCCTGACAGAAGTAGACCAACCGCGTTACCGAGTCCAAACGACACCTGACCGAATGTCATGGTGATCAACCCAAACAAAATACCCAAAATGAAGAAGCTACAGAAGGCCATCAAATCCGCCATTTGGCTGTGGATTGAGATGAAACCAATTTTCTCTGCTAGGCCGTGCACACGACTCTTTTCGCCACTCACCTGCAGTACATCACCCTTAGAAAGTACGATGTTTAAGTCCATCGGCATTTCAATCTGAGCACGCACTACGCGGTTAAGGAAACAGCCATATTCAGACAGGTTTAAGTCTGAAAGGCGCTTACCTGCGATGCTGTCACTTTTAACGACGATCTCTTCTTCCACGATACGCAGGTCGAGAAGGTTACGGTCGAAAACCTCTTTACCGTTACGGAAGCTTGGGTCTAGACGAGCGTGGCTGTCTGGGAAACCAACCAATGCGATCTCATCACCTTCTTGCAGAATTGCATCACCATCTGGGTGGGCAAGAATACCATTACGTCGAATACGCTCAATGTAACAGCCTGTTTGGCGATAGATGCCTAGTTCACGCAGGTTCTTACCGTCAGTCCAAGAGATAAGCTCTGGACCCACTCGATAAGCACGAATAATGGGTAGGTAAACCTTACGCTGACCTGAAGCGCCTAAACCACGCTCTTGGGCGATTTGCTCTGCCGAGTCGTGTAGGTTCACTTTTTGAAGCTTTGGAATCAAGCGGGCAAACATAATCATACTGATTAAGCCAACCAAGTAAGCCATAGCGTAACCCACTGATAGGTTTTCGATAATCAGGCTCAAATCCATATTTCTTGGTAATTCTGCAAGCCCAGAATTCAGAGCATCTTGAGCACCTACCAATATCGGCGTTGCTGTTAAGGCACCCGCCATCATGCCTGCGGATAAACCAAACCCGAGGCCAAGGTAATGACTACTGAAATAGGTTAAAGCAATTGCGGTAGAGAGAACCACAAGGCTCAGAATGAGGTAGTGCTTACCATCTCTGAAGAAGATACCGAAGAAGTTTGGTCCAGCTTCAATGCCAACACAGTAGATGAACAGCATGAAGCCAATGGTGAGCGCATCTGCGTTAAAAGAAAAGCCAAGATGTCCCATGATAAGGGAAGTAATCAAAACACCGATTGAATTACCAAGTTGGAGGCTACCGAAACGAATTTTACCAATGGCTAATCCAATCGATAAAACAACAAAGATGAGGAGAATGGGGTTTTGTTCTAACAGAAAAACAACGTCGATATTCACGGTGGTCGCTCAATAATTGGCGTGGAACACAGGGTAAGTTTGAGATGTGAATTGTATCTAAATATAAATAAATTATAAGCAATATTTTGCTAATTTACTTGATTTTGACCTTATTCTTATTCCGTATGAAAACTGGTCATAAAAAAAGCCCGCTACAGTGAGCGGGCTTTCTATAAATCGTACAGTCTAACGCCTAAATGGGTCAGCTGTTTAAGGCTTTAGCCTCGATTCTCGTTTGAGAAACCTTAGCTTAGTCGAAAAGACCTAGGTTTTCTTTTGCGTATGCTTCAAATTCTGTGCAGCCGCCGATGTGGTCTTGGTCGATGAAGATTTGTGGCACTGTGTCTACAGGTTTACCAACAGTCTTCTCTAGATCAGCTTTGCTGATGCCTTCAGCGTGGATGTCAACGTAACGGTAGTTGAAGTCATCGCGTTTAGCTTTAAGAGTTTCAGCATGCTCTTTTGCACGAACACAGAATGGGCAAGCAGGGCGACCAAAAATAACTACAAACATTTAATTTCTCCTAAATACGGGATGAGGCTCGTTAACTCGATTATGTTAACTATTCTTTAGTGAATGCCACTCAAAATTTCTTAAAACCAACTATGCCTCAATGCTATGGGGAAATAAAGATGGAATTACCTCTTAATACAATAGGTTTTGTCTATCAGAGCAAATAATGGTCACAAAAAGGATCCATGCTGATTTCTGACGGATATCTAGATTGATTACCCTTAACTTAAGAGTGTGAATTACCCCTAAGAATACGACTTTAATTCATCTTTAATGCGACAAGTTGCACCTCGTCAAAAAAAGCGCATACAGAACGAGGCATCTTAATACTGATGCACGATATAAAAGCTAAATTCCAATAACCAAGAGTTCGCAGTTTTGTTCGGTCATAGGCGCAGGAGGCACCATGTTTCAATTTATGACATCTACAAAGATCATCTTTGGTGATGGAGCACTTTCCGCTTCATTGTCTCTCTTTAATCAATATGGCTACAGCGTGCTATTGGTTACAGGCAATACATTAGAGCGCACTTCAATTGTTACTGACTATCTTGATGCGCAGAGTATGCGTTATCAGCACATTGCCGTTTCCGGTGAACCTAATATCAAAATGGTTGAAGAGGCGGCTATTTCTGCACGTCGATTTAAGCCAGATATGGTCGTCGCGATGGGTGGTGGCAGTGCCATCGACATGGGCAAAGCGTTAGCCGCGGTTTTACCTAATCAAGGCAATTTATATGACTATGTTGAAGTGGTCGGGCGTAATGTTCCTCTTAAAACCAAACCACTGCCGTTTATCGCTATTCCAACCACGGCGAGTACCGGCGCCGAGGTTACTAAAAACGCGGTGCTGAAATCAGGCCAAGACCAAGTGAAAATCAGCCTTAGAAGCCCAGATATGCTGGCTGACGTTGCGATTGTCGACCCAATCCTAACTCATGGAACTAATTTGTATCTATCTGGACGAGGTGCGATGGATGCCTTTACTCATCTAATGGAAGCCTACGTGTGTGGTGAACCGAATCCGTTAACCGATATGATTTGTGAAGAAGGGCTGCGTAAGTTGAGTGGTTCTGTGGTTAAAGCGTGTGTTTATGATGAGCCTCAAGCGCGTTCTGATCTTGCTTTCGCTTCTATGCTCGGTGGTATGGCGATAACTAATGCCAAGCTTGGCGCAGCCCATGGTTTAGCCTCCGCACTAGGAGGTAAGATTTCTGCGCCTCATAGTGTGATTACCGCGCGTTTAGCGCCGTTTGTGATGTTGGAGAACATAGCCGTTGCAAAAGAGCAGCAAAGAAGCGACATCCTAGCGCGTTATCAGCGAATCGCTCAGATAGTAACAGGTAACGTAGAAGCAGTAGAAGATGAGGCAATTTCTTGGTTATCTGAAGTGCTTGATACGCTTAAGTTACCCAACTTGTTGGAGTTTGGTGTCTGTGAAGCCCAGTTTGATGAGGTGTCTGCCGATGCGCTCAAGTCAGTGGCGATTAAAGGAAACCCTTTGCCATTGAACCAAGAGAGGCTCGTGCATATTTTAAAGCAGGTATGCGAGAAGTGCAGCTGTGGAGAAGGGCATCATGAGGGGACCTCAATGAATCAAATTGACGATGAACCTGCTGTCGAGTCGAGTTTTACCATTATCAACTCTTATGCGTCCGAGAATAGCGTGGTTGAGAAGGGCAATAGCTGGACTATCTAATAATCTCAATCTGTTCACTGTATAAACCATTTTAAACAGGCAAATAAAAACGGAGCGCTAGGCTCCGTTTTTTAATTTCGCTTGTTCTCTGGTCATCTGTTTTTAGTTCATGATTAAGCAGATTAGAACTGAGAGTACTTCTCGTAACGTGAATCACGAAGTGACTCTTTGACGCGTTTTAGGTTCTCTCTGAAACCAGATCCACGACGTAGCGTAAAGCCTGTCGCTAGCACATCGATAACCGTCATCTGAACAACGCGACTTGCCATTGGCATGTAAACGTCAGTGTCTTCCGGTACATCTAATGAGATAGACAGCGAGCTCGCTTTATCCAGTGGAGAATCTTTTGCTGTGATAGCAATAACTGTCGCACCGTTTTCACGCGCTAAGTTTGCAATCTCTACCTGGCTTTTAGTGCGACCAGTGTGAGAGATAAGAACAATAACGTCGTTATCACTGCAGTTAATGCAGCTCATTCGTTGCATCACGATGTCTTCGAAACATGTGATTGGGATATTAAAACGAATGAACTTGTTTTGAGCATCTTTGGCGACAGCAGAAGAGGCACCCAGTCCGAAGAATGAAATGCGTTTTGCTTGAGTCAGCAAGTCAACCGCACGGTTTACTTGCATCGCATCTAGACTGTTTTTAGCAACGTCTAGACAAGCCATAGTTGATTCGAAAATCTTATGCGTATAAGCATCTGGACCATCATCTTCTTCAACATTACGGTTCACGTAAGGTGTACCATTCGCCAAGCTTTGAGCTAGGTGAAGTTTGAAGTCAGGGAAGCCCTTTGTGTCTAATCGACGACAGAAGCGGTTAACTGTAGGCTCACTCACGTCAGCCATTTTAGCTAAGGTAGCAATGCTAGAATGAATTGCAGTTTGAGGGGAAGCCATAATTACTTCGGCTACCTTACGCTCAGACTTGCTGAAATTTTCCAGGTTTTTTTGTATTTTTTCTAATGTATTCATAGTGTTCACAAGGGTATAGAGAACAACTTGCTAGTTAATATCTTTTACCAGGGGGTATGGCTGAAGCAAATATCAGTAAACACAAAGCCAAATGTATATTCGGTATCGTAAATACTGCTGCGTCAAATAGATATCAAGCTAACTAGCACCATAGAGTCAGTATAAACCCAACATACTATTTACTAATACAAAAACAGGGCATGAATGCTTAAGAATATGACAAACCTCAACAAAATTTTAGAAAACTACAGAATTGGAAGAGAGTTTGAGCAAAAAGAATGCAAAATGAGTATGAACTGACAGCTTAGTTACATCAAAAAGAAAGAAATTTTCAATTTGATGCAACTAAAATTGAATGACTATGCGTTGATTTGCGTAACCAGTTTGTTGATTTTGCCCATCAAGTTTGGTGCTAGTTTAGAGATCTCACGCTGTTCTTCAAGCACTGATGAAAGAATGTCATTGCCTGTTAGTGGGTTTGCTAACACCACGCGGAAAACGATGATCGGCTGATGTGCCCATGCTTCAGGGTTTAAGCGTGTACGGGACACGAAAGACTTACCTGTTTCACGCTGCTTCTTCTGAATAAACTTAGTCAGCTCATTGAGCAATTCATTCAGTTCGATACGATGTTCAGGCTCAGCTTTAAGCAGTGCAGCTTTGACTGATTCAGGTACATAGCGATAAGTCAGTAGGCAAAGCTCAGGTTCTGAAACCAGTTCGAAGTCGGTCTGATCTTTAATTAGGTCGGCAAAGTAGCGCGCTTTGTTGATGCTTTGGTCGATCAGCAGTTCATAACCTGGGCGGCTAATGATATGCATTGCGGCATAAACCAGCATTGCCATACCTGAACGAGAGCCTTCTAACGTATGGCTACCTAAATCTTTTGAGCCTTTACGAAGAATGTATTGAGCATGATGTTCAATCGCTGTCATCGCATCTGGCTTCTTAAACAGAACCATGCCCGCACCCATAGGGATATAAAGCTGTTTATGCGCATCAATCGTGACTGAATCCGCCAGTTCAATACCATCAAGCAGGTGACGATGATTGTTAGACATCAGAGTCGCACCGCCCCAAGCAGCATCAACGTGGAAATGACAATCGGATTCGGCACACACCTCAGCAATGTCTCTTAGCGGGTCGATGTTACCGGTTTCGGTTGTACCAGCCACACCAATGACGGCGAAAGGTTTGATCTTGTTCTGCTTGAGCTGCTCGATCTTGAGCCTTAAATCATCAGTACAAATACGGTTGTCGTTATCTGTTTTAACAGACACTAGACCTTCTTGACCAATACCAAGGACATCCGCGGCTTTTTTCAGAGAGTAGTGGCCACGTTCAGAGACTAAGATGGCAAGGCCTTCGTAGTCGTAGTGCTTCATGGCTTTAAACAAGCCCTCTTTTTCCACACCTTTGAACGAACCTTGCGCTTTTAGTGCGTTGTTACGTGCGACCCAAAGCGCCGTAATGTTCGCGATGGTACCGCCAGAACAAAACGCACCTAAAGAGTGGTTTGCGCTGTGCATCCAACGAGAATAAAACTGGTCACTATCTTGATAAATCAGGCGATGTAACATGCCCAGAACTTGACGTTCTAGGGGAGTGAAAGCTTTTGAGGTCTCGATTTTTACTAGATTCTGATTCAACGCAATCATGATTTTTGAAAGCGGCATCAGGAAGTACGGCAACGCAGAGGTCATGTGGCCAATAAAACTTGGCGAAGACGTGTGAACCGAATGAGACACAAGAGAATCGAGGAGATGCTCAGTATGTTCAGAAACAAACTCAGGCTGCTCTGGGATATGAGCATTTGAAAAATCTTTCTCAATTTCACGCAGTGGCTTTTCTTCAGCCACAATATGTTCACGTAAGAATTGATTCAGGTTTCGTGAAAGTTTGTCTTCAATTTGAGTGAGTGTTGAATCTGGGCCTTCAGGTACCGTGAAGATACGTAGAAGACTGTCGAAGCTAACATCTGCTGTTTTTTGTTCCGTAACCATAGCAAGCGAGTTATTTTTCTAATATTGACGCGAGCGGGACAATCTAAACGAAAACGGGAACAATGTCCCGTCTTAATTATGAAATCCAACTTCTCAAAAAAGCATATTAAATGAGGGGTTATTTACACTTAATCGCTTCAAGTTTACTGATCGACTGGTTGTAACGCTGTAGCGCTGAGTCGATTTGCTTAGGGTGACTAAGCAGCTCTGCAAAGGCAGAACGTAGCTCGTAGTTTTGAGCGTGAGGCGTTGATTGGCGGTCATCGAACGTTGTTTTCGCGATTTTACCAAGCTCATCATCACGTGTTGATAGCGTTTTAATGTCGTGTTGCTCGAGTTGCAACCAACCTTCTACAGGCTGCTCTGTTGCCACTTTGCTTGAATCGTTCACAAGGTAGTAGTTAACCGCAGCACGGTTAAGCTCAAAGTGGTGCTTACGACCTTCTAGGAACCACTCACTCACTTCTGTTAGCTCTGGGTATTGCTCAGAGGTTAATGCAGCAAGGTCGGCATACCAATTCAAAGAAGCGTCGATGTACGCATCATATTTTTTTGCTTGGCACTGGTTTGTCTCAGACATTGAATCTGCTGCAAAAGAGAAAGTAGAAGTTGAAGCTAGCAGTAATGCGACGCAAAGGCGTTTCATAGTGGTTCCTTTTGTAAGTTTATTCTTTTTATAACTTTGTCGTTACAGGTTACCGTGATCGTTATTTGTTGAGCAATGACACTTAGTGTCTTTTTATTTCGGTAACTGTATCGGTGTCTTGGGCATTGGTATTCGAGTTGCATTCTAATCTAAAACAAACGCTATTCCTGCGATCTAGTTAGCAAGAGATACAAAGAACAACATCAATATCGGAACAAGCAAGCTGAGGATAAAGCCACTGACGATAGCGATAGGCACACATCGAACGCCGCCTGTTGTTTGAATGACCGGTAAGGTGAAGTCCATCGCAGTCGCACCAGCATAACCAATGGAAGTGCATGGGTAGCTGCGAATCAGCACTGGAATCAGTACCAAGGCAACTAACTCTCTTAACAGCTCGAGCATGAAAGAAGCGCCACCATAGACAGGGCCAAAGGCGTCACCCATTAAAATACCAGCCAGAGAGTACCAACCAAATCCAGAAGACATTGCCAAGGCTTTGAACAGAGGGATATCTAGGATGTAAGCCGCGATGACACCACCCAACATTGAGGTGATGATAATAGTGATTGCGATAACCATGCCGTGCTTGTTGAGTAAGATCTGACGAAGTGTGAGTCCGCTATTACGCAGCTGAATGCCGATAAAGAATAGAAGAACAAACAGAATCCATTCGCTTGCGGTATCAACCCAATCAAGGCCAATAGGCAGCACTAAGCCAGCGATTAGCCCTGAACCCACCACTAAGATGAGTTTGGCAGATTCCATCGCCATCGAAGAAAGGGGAAGCTTCTTCTTGCTACTGTCGGTTTTGAGTGGCAATAACTTATCAATAGCGGGCAGTGCCATTAGGTTACAAACGCTTAAGCAGACAAAGAAAGTGACGGTATATAGAAGGATTGTCTGCAGATTACTGCCTAGGTTATCGAGGGCGGCTAAGCTTAGTCCCATCAACGCCAGAATCACGTAGATCAACCGCGATGTTGAGCGGTTGATAAATTCTAATGTCTGAGCGTTCGAAATTGCAAAAAGATACCCCACGACGAGTGGCGCAAATATAAAGATCATCCCTGTAAACATGCTTTCCCCATTGCATTTACTTCATATTACACTTACTTGTAATTTAACAGTGACTTAGAAGCCGCTAGTATTGATCACGTCGCTTAGCTTTGCATTAAAATCATGCTTGCTCAAGTTGCTTAATTTATAAAGCACCTCTGCACCAGTCACGTTAAGTTCAACTTCGTGATCATCGATGTTCTCATCCTTGTTTCTGAACATCAGCAGGTGGTTAGCGATTCGAGCGATATCCAAGTAAGACACTTCACGTTGTTCATGGTTATTGATGGTATTGCTACACACATCAATGAAGTCGCTGTCGAAACCCCAACGGTTAAGCACCAATTTACTGGTAGCGGAACATTGGCCTTGGAAGATTTGTAGAGCGATGTCGTGATCTAAGTAATTGCCATTTTCGAGGTAGAGGTGGTATTCGCTAACCAAACAGAACAATCCAATGTCAGCCAGTAATCCAACAAGCAGTGATTTTTCATGTTCAAGGTAACGGTATTCAGTAGGGGAGAGCTCTTTGAAGCTGTTGGTAACAAGCACCATAGTAGCGCCTAGCTCTTTTGATACAGAAGCGCTCTGAACCAATAACTTATTACACTCTTTACTGAGGTTGACTGAGTGTTTGAGTTGCTCAATAGCCTGAGCCGTCACGATGTCACGTACTCTTAATATGCCAAGGCGCGACACAGCCGTCATAATATCAACACAAGTAATATTGCGTCGGTTAAATACGACAGAGTTAGCCACACGAATGACAATAGCAGCGAGGCCTGGGTCTTCGAGTAAGCACTCGGCAACTTCAGCAATCCCAGTTGATTCAAGGGTACAAAGCGATTGAATCTTCAGTACAACGTTAGGAATAGGAGGAAGTGTTATTTTTCCCGCTGAGATAGAATGTCCAACAAGTTGGGCAAACTCTGATTCTAGACCCTTTAAGAGAAGAGCCTTATTTTGAGGTAGCCAGAAAAACGATAAATGATTCATATAAAAAGTAAAAACATGTATGTCTTGCCATTTTACAAGCCGCGATGCTGCGAGGCAATACTCATCCGTCCACATAACCTTTAATAATTTGAACCGGTGTATCACTAGGTGTCCAAATTCAAGCATGGTTTGGTAGTTTACTGTGACGTCAATCATGAAAAACCAGAATACTCAATTGATTGATGTGAACTAAGTCCAGACTTATTTTTCTTTTCGAAGTATGATTTATTTAAAGGTGAAAAACGAAACCATAATATTCACCTATAGAATAACAAAATAGATTTAAAATTTTTCGCATAACAAGCTGCTTGTCTGGTGATCAACCTAATCGGGGTAATTTGATTAAGGATCAATGGATATGACCGAGACAGCATTTATTAATTACGTGAATCAATTTGGTGAGCATCAAAAACGTTCTATGTTCGGAGGTATTGGCCTCTTTCAAAATGACGCTATGTTCGCTTTATTGAGTGAAGGTTGTTTATTCATTAGAGGTGGAAAATCATTAGATAAAAAACTGACCGATCTTGATTGTGAAAAGTATCGTCATGTAAAGAAGCAGACAACAGCAACCGTAAACTATTACGACATTACGGATCTGTTTACCTGTGAACATCCTGAATTGGATAGTATTATTCGTACTTCAATCGATAATTCAATTCAGCAGCGTAGCTTCAAGAAGTCATCAGCTAGCCGTAGATTAAGAGATCTACCAAACATGCAGCTTACGTTAGAGCGCATGGTTAAAAAGGCGGGTGTGGATGATGTTTCAATGTTTATGCAGTTGGGCGCGCCTGAAGTGTTTAATAAGGTTCGCGAAGCGTATGGAAACGATGTTGACCTAAAACTACTTTGGAAATTTGCGGGTGCAATTGATGGTATTCACTGGAAACTATTACAAGAGCCACGCAAGCAGCAATTACTAAAGAGCTGCCACTAAAGAAGTTTGCCTTATATGCTTAAGATTACTGTTAATAAATAAAAACCGAGGAATGTCCTCGGTTTTTTTGTTTCTGTCTTAGCCGGATTTCTTAAAAGACTAAGTATCAAAAGGCTAAGTGCTCGTTAAGAGCTAGCTGGGCTTTAAGTATTAGTACTTGAAGCGAGCAGTGAACATAAGTTGGTCACCGTAGAAGTCGTTAATACGAGCTTCAGCGCCTAGAGAGAAAAGCTCTGTAGAGTGGAAACGCGCGTAAACAGAACCTGTCCAATCATCGTTGTCATCGATAGAAACGTAACCACCTTTACCACCAACTTCTAGTTGTGGACCAAGCCATTGGCGAACACCAACGTTGATTTCCATACCGATATCAGTAGAGCTTGAGTTCTCAGGCTGAACGATACGAGCTAGCATTTCACCTGTTAGATCTGCCCAGTTGTTTAATGGAGCATGGAAACCAAGACCTACAGCTGAGTCGTAATCGCCTTCAAATTCTGAATCGATACGTGCTATAGCGTGAGCGTTCGGGTGAATGGACTTACTGAACGCACCACCAAATGTTACTGGGCTAGCACCGATACGTGCTTCAAAGTAATCATAGTTAAAGTTGCTCATTACCTGTGGTTGTTCATCAACAGCTAGTGCTTGACCAGAAGCCAATAGCATAGCGGTAGTAAGTAGAATTTTGCGCATAACGACCGTAAACCTATATTAGTGTTAATTCCTTTGGTTTGAGACAAATCGGCAAACCATAAACATTGAGACAGTTTAATCTAACTCACGGAAAAGTAATCCTTTAAAATGTAAAACCTTACTCATTTAGTTAAAAAACAAGCAAATTAAGGATCAGTATGTAACGGAGATCTCATGTTTTAGGGCGAATGAGAAAAATAGACGAGCGAATTATCCGAAATTTGTATGTGTTCGGACGGCTCTTATATCGGATGCCGCTTTTCTCCGTATCCATTAACCAATCAGTGCTATTCACCAAAACTGGTGCGTTTATCCGCCATTGAAGTCAGTATGCGCTCGGTATCTAAGATCGAAGTCCAGTTAAGCAATTGCTTGTCGTTGGCAATGACATAGTCAGTCAATTGTTGAGTAATCGTGTCTCTCAGTTGATCGCCTTGCCAAGGTTTTGAAATATAGAAATCAAGTGCAGCGTTGTTAATGGCCGTGACAGTATCTTCCAGCCCTGCTTGCCCGGTTAGCAGCAGCTTACGCGTTGGTTTAGTCGCGTCGTGTTGGTTGAGTTCGATCAGAAAATCGATGCCCGTCTTTTCTGGCATGATGTGGTCGCACAAGATTAACGCGAGCTTAATACCTTCTTGTCCCATTTCTTTGATGACTTGCTTGGCTTCATCGACCGACTCAGCACCTTCAACCAGAAAGTTCTCTTCAAATATCGCCAAGTCCTGAAGGACACTATTGAGAACTTCAGGTTCATCATCGACACATAAAATTAGGTACTTATTCATGAGGTGCTCCTTCTTGTTTGAATGGAAGCCACACTTGCATGTTTGTATGACTGCCTACCTCTGACTCCACCAAAATAACCCCTTGATGAGCCGAAACGATTTGTTGAGAAATGGATAACCCAATCCCTAAGCCAAAGTTGCCTTCTTTTTTGGTCGTGAAATTAGGGTTGAAAATGGTGTTGATGTCTTCTTTGGCAATGCCGTGGCCAGTATCGGAGATTTGCACCACAAGAAACGTGTCGTCGCCTTTTGTCTGTTGAGAAGTGGTGATGGACACTTTGCCTCGCTCTGAAAGAGCATCAAGTGCATTAGAGAGAAGGTTGGTCCACACTTGTTGCAGCGAGAGCGACTGGCACAATAGAGGCGGCAAGTCGGTGTCGTAATGCTTCTCTAGTTGGTGGTGTTTGAGCCTGTTTTCAAAGATCACTAAGGTATCTTCAAGCCCTTCGTGGATATCTGTGTAGTGGCGGACCTCTTCATCTTCTCGGGCATAGCTTTTTAGGCTTTTGACCATATCGGCAATACGTTTGCTGCAAACTTGAATTGAGCGGATAGAGTTTCCAACATAGTGGTAATGCTCTAAGTCATTGAGTAGCTCTTTGCCTGCGACAGGGGAGTCTTTTAAGGTATCTAAAACCGCAGAGTCTTGGCTCAGGTTCAGTCTTACGGCTTTTTTAGCTAACGCACGGTCATCAATAGTCGACGCCAGATGCTTTACGAGCTGTCTTTCTTGAGCTGTTGATAGTGGCTTAGCCAACTTTGAATGTGCTAGCACGTCAGTCCCTTTATTGGACTCTGGAACGGATAGGTTTGCCAATATCTGGTCGAGATGGTCTGACAAAGTTTCGATGCTTCTTAATATGGCTGCAATCGGGTTATTCAGCTCATGTGCGACTCCCGCGACAAGCTGCCCGAGCATCGCCATTTTCTCTTTTTCGATCAGTTGTTGATGTGCAGACTCTAATGATTCTAGTGTTTGCTGCAGTTTGATCTTATTGGTGATGCTGCGTTGCAAACGTCGATTAAAATGACGGAGCAATAGATTGGTAAATAAAGGCAGCAGGGTATTGTTTGAATGCATCACCTGAGCAAAGCTATCTTTATCCAGCTTGATAACGCGTGTTTGCGTTAGGGTGATCGCGGTAGAAAACGAAGGTTCACCTGTTACAAATGACATCCCGCCAACAATGTTCCCTTTGGAGTGACGTACCACTTCCCGCTGTTGCCCCAACTCATCTTTTTTATAGAGAGCTGCTTCACCCTCAATGATCAGCCATAAAAAGCGATTGTCTTCACCTTCTACAGTGAGCAGATGTTCGGGCGAGTAGTCTCGAATAGCCTTGGTTTTGTCATCTTTTGAAAACACATCTTGTAATGCACTGACGACACGCTCTGCAAGGGCATTATCCGAAAGCTGGTGGTAATCGTGAATGAAACCCGATTGGAAAGAGTGAATCTTTTGCTCAATGTGCGCTCTGAGTAAGCGCTGTTGATCCAATGCATTACTGTAAGAGAGCAGGTTTTCTGAGTCGTATTGGATGACAAAAGACGTTAGCTCTTTTTGCGCTGATTTGAACAGAACCTGATCTTGAACCGGTTTGGTTAAACAGTGGTTGAGCCTGCCTTCATTCACAGCGGTCAGAATGGATTGAATGTCTGACGAAGCGCTGACTAATATCGTTCTTGCGGTATTACTATGGGGCAGCTGTTCAAGTTCAATCAGAAATTGCACGCCATTAAATTCAGAATGATGATGAGTGATCACCAAGGCAACGGTTTGGTTGTGATCATGAATATCTTCTAATGCGTGATGAGCATCTTCTATGTTCTCGGCAGTATAAATATCGAATACAGAAGCCAACGGAGCCAGCTCCGAACGTATTCTTTCAATGCTAACCGGATTATTGTCCAAACAGATAACAGCGTATTGATTCACAGCTCAACCTTAATAGTAGCGACGTCTCTAGCCTAGCAAGAACCGCCGAATAAGGATGAGAGCTAGCCGTTAATTTATTGAGGCAATCGAAGTATCGAGCAATAGACTGATTTAACTCAATGTTTCTTGTTTGCTACTGATGGGTTAGACTAAAAAAAACAGACACGTGTAGAAAGAGAACTCATGGAACAGTTAAGAAAAATTGGTGCAATTGGCGGCGCAATCTCATTGGCTCTTTGCTGGCCTTTAGCGGTTGGCCAAATTGGACAAAATGCGATTACTGATGGCGTTGCAAAGCTTAACAATTCAAGCATTCAAGCTGAGATCGTGGAATACGATAGAGGTTACCTGTCTTCCAACGTAACCACTCGTCTAACTGTGACGGATGAAAACCTGAAAGAGCAACTTGCGATTGATGGTCTGCCGAGTGAGTTTGTCATCAATAGTGCGGTTAGCCACGGTTTGGTGAGCCTAAATGCACTGTCGACGTTTGAGAATACCGATATTCTGCCTCTAACTTTGACAACTAGCACTGAGCTAAACGGCAACACTGACTTTAACTTCGAGTTAAGCCAGTTCAATCATCAAGGTTCTGATGAGAATGGGACTTCGGTCTCGATCACTAAATCGAATCTTTCTGGCCATGCGACTGTTTTAGGCCAAGTTGATTACGAGCTTTCAATCCCTTCAGTTCAAATTGATTTTGAAACCGGTGAAGAGGTAACGCTGTCTAATCTGAAAGGTGTGGGTTCAGGCCAACAAGCGAAAGGTTACTGGTTAGGTACTCAGAATTTTACTATCGATAGCTTTTTGGTTTCAGATTCTGCAATGCAGCCTTTCATGACCATTGAAAACTCTAAGTACGATTTTGAATCACATCTAGATGAAGCTACTAAGCGTCTGCGCAGCAACCTCAAGCTGGATATCGCAAACATCGAGACCAGTGAAGGCCAGTTGAACAACCTAAACGTCGATTTTGAAATGTCGAAGTTGGATAGCGAGTCGTTTGAGAAAATCTTTGAGATTTACCAATCTAATCCTGTGATGACGCAAGAAGACGTTGCAGCGATCATTCCATTTATCGATATCCTGTTTGCTAAAGGCTTCGACCTTTCAATGAACAACATGTCGCTAGAGTTAGGTAAGGGGCAGTTCGAATCTAAGTGGTTGGTGAGCGTACCGGAAGGGACCGAAAACATCAGTAGCAACCCTTCGATGATCATGCCTGCATTAACGGGCAACGTTCACTCTAGCTTCTCAAATGAACTTGTTGAAGAGTACCCATTCATCCGTGAAGGTATCGATGAATTGCTTGTGATGGAAATGATCAAGGAAACAGAAAGTGGTTATGAAATCAGCGCTGACTTAGAAAATGGAAACCTAGTGTTCGAAAATGGACAAGAAATTCCATTAATCGCTCTACTTATGCCGGTTTTTGTTCAATAAACAGAGCAGGCTTGAATACTGATAGGGTGATTTAGCAGGTTAAGCTTAAACATTTTATACGGTACAAAACAAAAGAGGTCTTAAGACCTCTTTTGTTGTTTTTATGTTGGGTAAAACATGGTATTACTTGCATAGTTATTATTTAGCAGGAGCAATCATCCCCATGGAACTTACATTAGATAACGTATTCAACTTCAGTGCTGGCCCAGCTGCACTGCCTAAACCGGTAATGAAACAAGCGCAAGCGGACTTTATTGATTGGAATGGTTTAGGGACTTCCGTGATGGAAATCAGCCATCGCAGCAAGGAATTTATTCAAGTTGCTGACGAGTCCGAACAGGACCTGCGTGATCTTCTGAACATCCCAGACAACTACAAAGTTCTTTTCTGTCAGGGGGGCGCTCGTGCTCAATTCGCTGCTGTTCCTCTAAACCTTTTAGGTGACGCGACGAAAGCGACTTACATTGATGCGGGTTACTGGGCAGAAAGCGCAGTGACTGAAGCGAGCAAATATTGCGAAATCGATGTATTCAACGCGAAGACGTCAATTGATGGCAAAGCAGCGGTTGTTCCAGCTAAAGATTGGAAAATTGACCCGGAAGCGGCGTATGTACATTTCTGTCCAAACGAAACCATCGACGGTATTGAAATCAGCGAACTTCCTCAAACGGATAAGCCAATCGTAGCGGATATGTCATCTAACATTCTGTCTCGTAAGATCGACGTGTCTCAGTACGGTGTTATCTACGCGGGCGCGCAAAAGAATATTGGCCCAGCGGGTATCTGCATTGCAATCGTACGTGATGATCTACTCGAACTCGCAAACGACGTGTTGCCGAGTATTCTGAACTACAAAGTGCTTGCTGAAAAAGACTCAATGTTCAACACACCACCAACGTACGCTTGGTACCTATCAGGCCTTGTGTTCAAGTGGCTGAAAGCTCAAGGTGGCGTTGAGGCGATGGAGTTGGTGAACAAAGAGAAAGCAGCGCAGCTTTACGATGCAATCGATAGCTCAGCTTTCTACAAAAACGATGTTCACACTGCAAACCGTTCTAGAATGAACGTGCCGTTCCAACTGGCCAAACCTGAGTTAGATGGCAAGTTCCTAGAATTGGCTGATGCTGCAGGTCTGAAATCGCTAAAAGGTCATAGAGCAGTAGGTGGAATGAGAGCTTCACTTTACAACGCAATGTCTCTGGAAGGCGTTCAAGCTCTGGTTAGCTTCATGAAAGATTTCGAAGAGAAGTACGCTTAATCGATGACAGGGCTTTGACCGATAAATTGCTTATTTGATTTTTTATAGTGTCGAATGCACCGAACGAGATAAATGCCGCTTTTGCGGCATTTTTTTTGTCGTTAATAATAAAGGGTATGGTATGTTGATTTATTGTAAGAACAGTCATCCAGAGATATGACGGATGTATCGGAATGAGCAGACCTTTCTCTTAAAGCGAGAGTACCAACTGTTTTTTAGACACTTTTTACTATATAACGTGTCGCCCAAAACTGAATCTCTAATCATGAGCTGCGAGCGATAAGCCGCATCGCCCGGTTTATTGATGGGCAATTAAAATCCAACGTCTAATTTTTACCACAAGGAATCAAGTGTGAGGTTATTGAGTCTATTTGCGATGCTATTTCCAGCCGTTGCTTGTTCGTCCACACTTGAAATATGGGCTGGTATTAATTATGAAACGGCCGATTATGTAAAAGAACATATCGAAACGATGACTGATCATCGTGTAGAAATTCGTTCGTTTGACGTCAACAGTATTCGTTCTGAACTTCTTGTTGCTGACCCTAGAGACAATACTTTTCCCGACGCCATTTGGGTTCCTTCTGACTTCTTAGGTCTAACTGAATATATCGAATTAGCGACACTTCCCGAGGCTTGGGTCGATACCCAACGCTATGAGAAAAAAGCGCTCGATGCGGTGGTCATTAACGGTGAGCTTAAGGCGTTACCGGTTGGTATTGGAAACCAGGTCGTTCTTTATTCGAGCAAGCCTCAAGCGCAAGTTGTGACATGGGAGAGCCTAATTGAACGCTCTGCTCAGTCCGATCAAGTGAGTGTGCTTTTTCCCAATCCAAACATGTACTTCTATTTGGCTTTCTATCAGCTTTTCTCTGAAGACTTATTATCGTCGAAGAATGTTAACGGTGAAGGGCTAGTTGCTATCTTTGAATTCATCGATATGTTGCAGCAGAAAAAAGTCATCGAATCATCGTGCAGTGATATTTGCGCGAGGCAGAGATTCATCAATGGAGAAGTCGAGTTTTTGATTGACGGCGACTGGGCGTTCAGCGAACTCGATGCCGCTTTTGGTCGAGATTTGTACATCAATTCGTTGCCGACCTACCGTGGCGAAAGTATGTCTTCATTTAGTGGTGCGAAGATTTTTGCTGTCACGGAAAAAGGCATGCAAAACCCAGATAAGAAATTAGCTTTGAAAGAAGTCGTTCAATACCTGCAATCAAACAGTTTCACCTATTTAGCTCACTCGAGTGCCATGGTGTCGCCGTTTTATGAGGTTAATCAACGCCGTGTTGAGGAAGGCAACCAGACCTTTTCAAATATGTATGATGAGTTCCAAGCGTCGCAAATGATGTCGAGTGACTACAAGATGGCGATCGTTTGGGAGGCATCGGCTCGGGCGTATCAGCGTTACAAGTCAGGGATGCCAAAGAGTGAACTGCATAAGTTTTACAATGATTTTGTTCAATATTACTCGGCGAATATGAGGGTAAGAGATTGAAGCTATCATTAAAATACACCATGGGCTTGGTGTTGCTGGCTTGCTCAATGCTCCCTGTTTACCTCGCGGGGCAGTTGATTCTCAATAAACAAAACCAAAGTTCTTTAGAGCAAAAAGAAACCAAGCTGGACAACTCTACGACCGGTATTCGTCAAACCGTACAAGAGCAAATTAAGCTGACGGCGAGCCTAACCCAATGGTATTCGCAAGACCGATCATTGATTAAAGCGGGTGGTAATATCTTTTTCTCTAGTGTTGTTTGGGACAAGATGGATAGCTTCAATGCGCTAGCGGAGAGTGTGTCCGCGACTTATATTCTGGACCAAAACTGGAAGCCCATTTATGACAGCAAAGGCAGCTTGTACCATTTTGAGCAGAGCCAGTTATTAGAAAGCTTGAAGCGTCCTCAATCGGTTTATGAGCAAGGGAAATTGTTCCATACCGAGTTTACCGAAACGGAAGTGGCGGATAATGCCACTGCCGGTATTGCTTTTGTCGCGCCGATTTTACCTTATCGTTTGATAGAAGGTTCTACATACACGCCGCAGGGTTATCTTGTGGTTCTTATGGGGTATGACAGACTTAACACTAAAGTGACGCCTTTCCTTTATCAAAATGAGTCGGTTGAGTTTAACTATGTTGATTTAACGGATGCTCAGTCTTCTGAACAAAGTGCGAACATTATCTCTATCGACAGTAAATTCTTTACCGACAAATTGGTGCTGAACGTCAAACATCATATTTCCGACAGTGCGCGCTTATTAGAGATGCAACAAGCTCAGGTGGTCTTTGTCAGAATATTGGTGGCGACGCTTGCCATCGCGATTGTGTTTGCTCTGTTCCTAAGCCGCTGGTTCTCAGGGCAGTTAAACCTGTTGGCTGAATCTGTTACGTCGTATTCGCATAACCAGTCACCGACTCATAGTGTGGATGAACATCGTTTTACAGAGTTCGTCACGCTGAGTCGTTTATTGGAAACCATGTGGGGTCGCATACAGTACCAAGTCCGTGAGCTTACCGAAAGCAACGATAAACTCGAAAGATTTAATGTTCAGCTAGAGGACTTAGTTGAAGAGAAAACCAGCAAGTTAACGTATTCGCTCGCGCGTGAAGAATCCCAGAAGCATCGTATTTTAAAGATCGTGCAGTTTGCATCGTCGAGACAGGCGGCTGAGTATCGGTTGATTCCTCAAATGGTCGATCAAGAGTTAAAGACACTACTTGCTCAACATTCAATTCAGTTTCATTTTAACCGAACTGGCGAGGCTGACTTGATACTCTGTGACTCACAGGGGACGGCAATCGGGTATTTTTGTTCAAGTTCATTTGATCTACTCAGTGAAGAAGATCTTCTGATTTTTGACATGTACCAAAAACAGTTAGCAGGTTGGCTAGAGCTCGAAAATATTACACGGATTAACATGCCGACTGGCTGTTTGAATCGTAAAGCTTTTAATGAAGATCTTGAATTCAGTAAACGCAGCATTAACGACAATCAAAATCAGATTTCTTTGATCATTATTGATATCAATGGCTTGAAAACGACGAATGATGTTCATGGGCATGAAGTCGGGGATGAGCTGATACAGCGCTGTGTCGACGTAATCAGCCACGAATTGACACCTGCCAGTAATCTATATCGTTTGGGTGGAGATGAATTTTCGGTGCTTACCTTAACGTCTGGAGAGTCGAATTCGCTCAATGTCGCAGAGATGGCTGAGCAGTTGTACATTGCTCAGGAGCAACAGGCAATCGAGACTAAAGCGGGTATCTCTATTCCTGTCAGATTCTCGATTGGTGCAGCCTCTAGTGATTCAACAGACGTTGAGCAATTGTTCTCAGTCGCTGATGATAATATGTATCAGCAAAAGCGTCGTTATTACCAAACGTTGTCTGTGGTTGAGAAGTAATGCCAATCACGCTGACAAATAGCTATCACGATTTTCGACGCCCATTAGAGCGAAACTGCTGCGGCGTGACATTAAAATAAGCTTTAAACGCTTTGATGTACGAAGAGTCGTTTTGATAGCCAACTTGGTCAGCAATACGTTGGATCGAGAGCTCTTCATCAAGCAAAGATAACGAATAAATCAGTCGGATTTGTTGTCTCCACAACTGAAATGACGTGTTGAACTCTTTTGAGAACAAGCGTGATAACGTTCGCTCCGATGCGCCGACTTTTTCTCCCCAATCTTTTAGCGAATAATCTAATCTTGGTGTGTCTGTCAACGCTTCGAATATCAGCTTCAAGCGCCTGTCTTCGGGTAGCAATAATTGAAAGGTTTGCACATTATCTTTCATTATTTGGTCGTGCAGAACGGCGAGCAAACGCGACACCTCATCATCACTCACCAATCCTTCGCACTGCCTTCGGATCTCTTGCAATAGTTCATTTAGAAATGGCGTGAGGGTAATGGTTCGCACTTCAGGTTCATATTCACTGCCAAACGTAGGGTTAAGGTAGATGCCGACAAACGTCGTATGGCTCAATGCGATAGATTCATGTTGAATACCCGCAGGTACCAACAGCGCAGAAGTGTGCGGAACAAGATGCTGGTAGTGCTCGGTCTTAGTTTGCAATAAACCTTTGATTGGAAAGATCACTTGATGCCAAGTATGTTGGTGCATTGCATCGATGAAACCTTTAGGCATGTCGATGGTCTTTACTAGTGCTGGTGAGTTGGGGTTGGCAGCCATCATCTCGTTGGAAGTCATGACATCGGAGTGAGAATCTATTTGGCGGGTTGGCATTGTTAGTTGTCCTTACATCTCTACTCTGACATTGGCTTGTTAGGCTATCATGCTCGGCATAGTGAATGAAGTCGAGTGTGATGCCGTCTTACCTCATACAGTTCAGCAAGTATGTTTTCAGTAAGAAAGTTTCCATTAATAAGGAAGGGATATGAAGAAGTTAGGTGTAATCAACAGCGTATTGGTAGGTAAAACCGTTGCCTTTGCTCACGGTACACAGAGTGCCATCAACAAACAGGTTTTATCGGAACGTCAACACGCTACAGAGCTTGGTTTTACCAATGACGAACAAGGTGACCCTCGTTTTCATGGTGGCATTCAAAAAGCCCTTCATATCTACCCAAGCGAACACTACCCAGTTTGGGAAAAGGACTTGGGCAGCAAAACCATCTTCCAATCTGCAGGCGCATTTGGCGAGAATCTAAGCTCAAGTGGAGTGACTGAAGCGTCCATTTGTTTAAACGATAAGATTCGGATTGGTTCAACATTGTTGGAAGTTTCGCAAGGGCGTATGCCTTGTTGGAAGCTCAATGTGCGATTCGAGCAAAACGATATGGCAAGAAGACTGCAAGACACACTTCGAACTGGCTGGTATTTTCGAGTATTGGAAGAGGGCGATATTGGCGCAGGTGACGAGATTACTCTGTGTGAAAGATCATACCCTGATTGGTCGCTCGCGCGCATTATGGGCGCTGTCTTTACCGGAAGCCTAGATAGAGAAGAACTGAGTCAGATGGCTGAACTTCCTTTGGTCGAGTCTTGGGGGAAACTGGTTGAACGTCGTCTCGAAACGGGCGAAGTTGAAGATTGGGAGATGCGTTTGGTTGGGCCAACTGCCGTATAAACTCAGACGATAAAAATGATAAAGCCCACTTGTAAAAATAGTGGGCTTTAAAATGTGTAGGTTCTACTGAACGTCAGTTAGAGCCAGAAACTCTTCAGAGGCATCTCAGCGTCAAAGTGATGAGCAATTTGCGCTTGGAGAAGCTCGGCGGTCGCAATAGCGTCAGTTAATGCATGATGTGGCGTGTAGTCGGGTAGGTGGTATCGACGACGACTCTGACCTAGTCTGACTGAAGCTGGCTTCTTACCTTTTAGCTTATTCCACAAGCCACCAGCCAGTTTATTTTGGATCTGAGATTCAATCTCCAGTGTGTCGAGGACTGGGAACTCAATGCCTTCACCGAGTCGCACTTTCAATGCATTGTCCAAAAAGTCACGTTCGATACGACGATAGTGAACCACTGGGATATGTCCCGCCATTGACTCTAAGATCTCGCCCAACACTTCACTAAGGTCTGGCGCATCAATGATGTCATTGTGCGTGATGCCATGAATCACGACAGACTCTTCTTCTAACTTCTGTTTTGGTCTTAGCGTCCAGTGTTTGGCTTGTCGCAAGTAGATGCGATTGAGCGTAAATGGCACTAAACCAATGGTGATGATGCCGTCTTTGTTTGGGTTTAAACCCGTCGTTTCAAAGTCGACAGCCAAGAACATCACTTCTGAAAGTGGCGTATCAGGCGCAGGAAGAGGCTGGCTATAAAAGTGCTTTAAGCGTTCGTCTCTCGCTCGTTCCAGCTTCTGAGCAAACTTAAATGGCCAATCGACCGCAGGTGATCTGAATAGTTTGTTCATAGGCCCTACTTAAACTTGTTGCTGGCTTGATAACGGAACTTAAGGAAGTTTTGTGCATTACTTAATATTTGGAATGCATCCTTTAGATTACGTCGTTCGAAGTCAGACAGGTTCTCTGGCTCGATGTTGTTATCAGGCTCGATGTTGTTGTCGACATCGTGTGCTTGGTGACGAATACGAACCAGAGAGATAAACTCCATCGCATCTTTCAAATCTTGAGCTCGGCCTTTTGGCAGAATACCTGCGTCAATAATGTCATCTAAGCGTTCGAAAGAGTTCTTGGAGCGAGACGCTACCGCGAGCGAGTGAACACGAATCAAATCGGCCAGTGGCGCAGTACCACGACGCTTAAGGTTGATTGAGTTGTTGTGGCGGCCATCTTTCTCCATCACGAAATCTTTGAAGAAACCGAGCGGCGGTGTACGGTTGAGTGCGTTACGTGCAAGACACGCCAAGAAGCGATTGTTCTTACGTGCGCGTCGAACAATAAAGCTGTTCAATTGCTCAGCCCATTTCAGACGACCATAAACGCCATCTAAGTCGAAGAAGATTGAAGCATTCAACAGTGCTTTCGGGTTTGGATCATCAATCCAATCGGCAAAGCACTCTTCCCATTGACGACGAGTCATACGCCACGTTGGGTTAGTCGCCATGATGTCGCCAGTACAGTACACATAGCCACACTGGTCTAAGCCATCACAAATAAAGGTCGACAGCTCCTCAAAGTACTTACCGTGCTTTTTCTCGTCGTAGGTATCATCAAGAATAATTGCGTTATCTTGGTCAGTAACCAGCAGTTGTTCATCACGTCCCATTGAGCCGAGTGCGAGGAAACAGTAAGGAATAGGCGCCTTGCCCAATTTCTCTTCGCCCAGTTCGATAATTCGCTGCTTAAAGCTACGACCAATTACCGACATTGCGGTACCCACCATGTGGGCATTCGCATCTTCGTTAACTAAGCGCACAAAGCTGTCTTTCACTTGCTCGGAAAGCACCTTCAGATCTTCAATGCTTTGTTGTTGGAAGATACTACTTACCAATAACAGCGAGTTTTGAGACTCATAACGAACAATATCGGTCGCTTCGATAATCCCAATTGGCTTCTTATCTTTGAGTACTGGCAAATGGTGCACGTTGTAGCGAAGCATGGTCATCATGGCTTCGTATACATAGGCGTTGTGGTCGAGTGAGATAACCTCGGGTGTCATCACGCTGGATACTTCATCCGATGGGTCGAGACCTTCGGCGAGGACACGCGTACATAAATCTCGGTCGGTGATGATGCCAATCACGGGTGTTGAGTCATCTTCATCATCTTCAACGATATCTGGGTCGATGATCAGCAAAGAGGAAACATTATCTTGTGCCATCATGGTCGCGGCTTGCTGAATGGTGCGCGTTTTTTCGATCATTGGCGCTTCACTGGTCAGCAGCGTTTTAACCTTGGATGTTGTTAGGTCGTTAGCGTCATTGCTGTCTGAGTTGGCTTGGCGCAGTCGTGCATTATCTTCTACTTCTACGAAATCGGCAAAAGAGTCGTAGTTGTCGTAGAGCTCTTGGAAGATAGGCTCAGGAATGCAGTAGAGCAGGGTATCTTCGGTCGCTTTAACAGGGAAACGCACCTTGTTGTTGGTCAGTAGGCCCATTTGACCGAACAAGTGGCCTTCATCCAGGCGGTTATAGAGCTCGCCTTTACGACGGTAGACTTCGACTTCGCCACTTCGAACGATGTATAAGTCATGAATTTGATCACCAAAGTGAATGATAGGGGTATCTTGGCGGTAATAAGAAATTTCCACGCTACTGGTCACTTTCGCCAACATCTCCTCAGGGAGTTCTGTGAAAGGGGGGTATTGTGCCAGAAAGTTTTGAATCTCTAATAACTCAGCATCCATAATGATCATCCATTGGTTTATATGATTTCATGGTACAACATTTGATAATATTTTGCCGTCACAAATCAATCTGTGAGCTAAAACCTTTTTAAAGTCTTATGGATAGACTAACCTTTCAATTAATGGAGTGACAGTTTAAGGATGATAGGAATGTCGAAGTGGAAGCTTAGTTTTGTATCTGCGGTTTTTGTGTTTTCTCCAAGTTTGTGGGCTGACACTAACGCGGTGGATATTTTGGATTACGACCATATTTATGCCACGGCGCATTCGGGCAGTTTAAATGAAGATGCAGGCAGTAATAACAATGCCTCGTCGTATGGATTAGGCGTCAGTTACGCGATGACGGATGATTGGTTGTTGCTGGGAGACTACAGCGCACGCTTTATTCACCCTGATGACACCACAACTCGAATTGATACGCTGATGCCAGGTGTTGGTTACCGTTACAGCATTAAGAAAGATTTAGATATAGTGGCTTACTACCTGCTTGGTATTACTAAAGGTAAGGTTGAAGATAATGACACTAACCGAACTGAATCTTCAGACACTGAGTTCATCCAAGGGGTAAAAGCTGAGCTTAACTATGGCTTTGCGAAACGTTGGATAGCTAACGGGAGTGTGCAAGTGAATCGAAGTGACCTGTTTGATGAAGAAATTTATCACTTAGGTTTACGCTATCTAGTGACCAACAAGTTTGCGATTGGTGGGTCATACCAACATCGAGATGGTGAAGGTAAAATTCGTAGCGAACGAACCAATGAGTTGGGCGTGGAGTTTTTCTTAGAGTATTAACTTACAAAGCATCTAAACCTGAAAGTCGAGACACAAAAAAGCCAGCTTAATTGCTGGCTTTTGCATATCTATTGGTCTGCAAGTGCAGGTTTCACTTTACGATTAAAGAACCGCAGCGATACCTTTACATAGAGGACCCATGTTTGACTTAGTCATACCAGCAACACTGATACGGCCAGAACCAACAATGTAGATTGCGAATTCGTCTTTTAGGCGAGTTACTTGCTCTTTGCTTAGACCAGAGAAAGAGAACATGCCGTTTTGACGTTCGATGAATGTGAAGTCTGCATCAACACCTTCAGATTTCAGTGTTGTTACGAATAGTTCACGCATCTCTTGGATACGGTCACGCATTTCTGCTACTTCTGCTTCCCATTCAGCACGTAGGTCAGCATCACCAAGGATGTGAGTAACGACAGCACTGCCGTGTGCTGGTGGGTTAGAGTAGATAGAGCGGATAATGCTCTTAACTTGAGAGAATGCTGTTGTTGCTACGTCTGCTGATTCTGCAACCAGAGTGAATGCGCCAACACGCTCGTTGTACAAGCCGAAGTTCTTAGAGAACGAGCTAGCAACAAGGATCTCTTTGTTGTATTGAGCAAAAATACGTAGGCCAGCAGCATCTTCTTCAACGCCTTTTGCAAAACCTTGGTAAGCAAAATCGAATAGAGGAAGTAGTTTCTTCTCAGCAACCAGTTTAGCTAGAACTTCCCACTCTTCAGTTGTTGGGTCGATACCTGTTGGGTTGTGACAGCAGCCGTGAAGAAGAACGATATCGCCTTCAGAAGCTTTCTCTAGGTCAGCAACCATGCCAGCGAAGTCTTTGTCTTTAGTTTCGGCGTTGTAGTAGCTGTATTGAGCAGTTTCGATACCCGCAGCAGCGAAAACGCCGTTGTGGTTCGCCCAAGTCGGGTTACTGATCCAGATTTTTACGTCGCCCAGTTGGCGCTTGATGAATTCACCCGCTACGCGAAGTGCACCTGTACCACCTGGAGCTTGTGCTGTTTTAGCGCGTTGAGATGCAACGATCTCTGCGTCTGCACCGAAAAGAAGTTTCTGAACCGCTAGACCGTATTCAGCCGTACCTTCAATCGTTAGGTAAGATTTGGTTTTTTCGTTTTCAAGAAGTGCAGCTTCTGCTTTCTTTACTGTTTTAAGTACAGGCGTTTGACCATCTTCATTTTTGTAGATGCCAACACCAAGGTTGATTTTCTCTGCACGAGAGTCTTTTTTAAACTCTTCAGTAAGGCCGAGGATAGGATCGGCGGGAGCAGCTAACACTTTTTCAAACATAATCTTCATCCATGTCAATTGAGAGGGGATAGTATCTATGGGTAGTTATACCTGTATGGAATTTTTAAGACAATACGAAGTGAACAGAAAGGCTAAAAAAAATCCATTTCAATCAGATTTATTGACTAAAGAGGGTATTTGATAACAAAACACCCTACGGATTAACCTATAGGGTGCAAGAAGTTAGTGGTTTTTGAATAGATTACGCTGGTTGAGCAATAAAGCTTTCGCGCTCGAGTTCGCTGGCGATATTTTTGCCATCTTTGTAGGTCGCGGCAATTGAAACAAACGCTTGTTCAACCGCTAGAAAAGCTTGGACGACTTGCGGATCAAAATGCGTCCCATTGCCCTCTAAGATGATCTGTTTAGCTTGTTCATGAGTAAAGGCTGGCTTGTAGACTCGCTTCGAGATGAGCGCATCATAAACATCAGCTAATGCCATTAAACGGCCAGATAACGGGATATCTTCACCAGACAACTGATTAGGATAACCACTGCCATTCCATTTCTCGTGGTGAGTCAGAGATATCTCTTTTGCGACTCTTAAGAAAGAGCTACTTCCCAACTGCTTTTCTGCAATAGATAACGCCTCAGCCCCAATCGCGGGGTGACCTTTCATTATCTCAAACTCTTCGTCCGTCAATTTACCCGGCTTCAATAGTACGCTATCAGGCACACCGACTTTGCCCACGTCGTGTAAAGGCGCAGATTTGTAAAGCAACTCGATGTAGTTTGGTGTTAACAAGCTTGAGTGGGTTTCTGATTTGCTGAGCTCTTGAGCGAGTACTTTGACGTACTCTTGAGTTCTTAGGATATGTGCGCCCGTTTCATTGTCTCGAGATTCAGCCAATGCCGATAAGCTCACAATGGCCACGTCACGTGTGGTTTTGACTTCGTTTTGCGCGGTTTCAAGGCTATCAAGCATGGTATTGGTCATAGATGCCATTGAGCCAAGCTCGTTGTAACCGAAAATGGGTAAGCGAACGCCTTGCTCGCCATTGGTGACTTTGTTTAATGCGTGCTCTTGGCTTAAGAGAATGCGCTTAATTAGCTTGCTCCAAAGCGTCATGATGGTTATCGCGTAGCCACCCAGTACCACAGCCAAATAAATGAACTCTTTGATCACGCTGATCTTGCCGGTGCCATCCAATAAGCGGTCAGGGTTGTGTTCTAGCCAGAAGATGTCTTTAACGGCAATCATCGTCAACATAGTCGTCAGTGTTACCAGAAGCACGATAACCAAACCAATCATTTGTTTAACCAGCGAACTCCTTTCACCAACCAGTTGGAAATCAAATTGACCAGTCGTCTCCATTTTATCCATTTGGCTGAGCTTGGCGTTCAATTGAAGAATGGTCCCTGTAAAGAAGCCAAATAGGCTCATGCCAAACAGCACCTTCAAATTACTATCTATGGTGAATTCATAACTTAAGTTGTAGTAGAGCGCGAAAGGCACACTTGCAGCAAAAAATAGCAGGGTATCGAGTTGCGCGAATCGGCCTTGCTTGACCAAGGTATGTTGCGCCAATAGGTAACGACGCGAGAGCCATAATAAGACAAACACAATACTGACCTGTGTGAAAATCTCTAACGTCGTTAAGCTCTCGAGCATAGGACACACCCGACTGCCATAGGTGCCAAACAGCACGCCAGCAATGACGTATAACTTAGTCGTTAGCGATTGATTGTAATTTGAAGTATCCATCGATAAGCCTTTGTTCTCATTCTTATTAGATTCACGCATTCATTGATTCACGACTTTAGAATTACGAATGATTAGCATAACTGACGTGAATAAGACCGGAAATTCTATCGATAGCTTTCGTGGATTGATACAAGAAACTGGTTTGTGTTAGAGATTTGTTAGCTAGGTGGGGGTTATTGCAGCATTTTTATGAAGATACTTGAATAGCCTCGGTCGAGGTTCGAGGCTATTCAGTCTGTGTACTGGGTTGGAATCGCGAGTGATTGAGTTCGCTATCTACTTTAACCCGTTACTTTTTGAGATTGATTTCAGCTTCGATTGAGCCGGTTTCAATCTCAGGGTGAGATGCTAGTTTGTCTGCAGCCCATTGGTTGATGTGTTTCAGAATAGCAGACACCGCGTGTTTTTCCGTTGGTGCTTGGTCTTGTTCGACATCGATCTTTTGCTTTGGATGTGAGCCTGTCGCATCTTCAGCAATATGGAGCCAATCTGGGTGCCAGTAATATGGCTGGCCGCTCGGTGTTGTCCAACTGTGAACACCGTTTGACTCTCCTTTATAACTTAATTGGTCTGCTTCTATTTTTTTCATTGTTATCTCGCATGTTTTTGGGTTACATCAAATTATTGAGGTAGAAAGCCAACTTAGCTCCTACCTTGGATACAAACTTAGCAAAGCTTACAAAGTTATCTGTGAACTAATTCACACTATTGTGGAAATTAGGTGCGATCATATGGATAGCAGCAATAGTTGCTGGCGTAAGTGATAAAATCACCGGCTCACAGAATTTCTCTAGGTAGTACAATTAGATGGCGCGTTATGAAGAGCTTGCAAAGGATATTCGAACTCAGATAGCCAACAATACGTGGCGATCCGGAGAGAAGATCCCTTCGGTACGCATGAGTTGTCGAAATTACAACGTCAGCAATAGTACTGTGTTACAAGCCTACCAGTTGCTAGAAAGCGAAGGGTGGATCATCGCTAAACCTCAGTCGGGCTACTTTGTAGCGCCAAGGCTGGACGGCGTTGATTACGCACAGCCACTCGTTAGTGAAAAGAAAGCCATTAATGACCGCTTATTTGATTTCTTGAAGTCGAGTTCAGCCGAAGGTGTGATTCCTTTCGGCTCTGCATTCCCCGATCCCGACCTGTTCCCGTTACCTACCTTGACTCGAAACCTTGCCAGCGCGGGTAGGAAGATGACTGGCGCGAGTGTGATAAATAACTTACCACCGGGCAGTGAGTCCTTGAGAAGGCAAATCGCACAGCGTTATCTGCAGCAAGGGATTACGGTTAATCATCAAGACATCGTGATTACGTCGGGTGCTATGGAGGCGCTCAACTTGAGCCTGCAAACGGTCACCAAGTCGGGTGATAACGTCGTGATTGAGTCTCCCGCATTCTATGGTGCTCTGCAGGCTGTCGAGAGGCTTGGGCTGAACCCTATTGAAGTGGATGTTTGCCCAATCAATGGACTGAATATAGAGCAGTTTGAAAACGCGCTACAAAACCAAGATGTAAAAGCGTGTTGGCTGATGACGACTTTTCAAAACCCAACGGGAACCAGCTTGTCGGAAGAGGCGAAGCGCCGTGTGGTAGAGATCGCAGAACAACACGAAACCTACATTATTGAAGATGACGTGTATGGTGATCTTTATTACGAAGGGCATAAGCCGAAGCCACTAAAGGCCTTCGATAAGACCGATTCCGTCTTGCTTTGTGGGTCGTATTCAAAAAGCCTATGTCCGGGTTATCGAGTAGGGTGGGTTGTGAACACGCGTTTTAACGATGCGATTCAAAAGTTACAGCTTCTTTCTACGTTATCGAGCAGCGCTCCTGTTCAACTTGGTGTCGCCCATTTTTTAACACATGAAAGCTACGACAATCACCTTCGTAAACTGCGTAAAAACCTTGTCGTCAGGAAAGAGCGATTTATCGATGCCATTAAGCAGTACTTTCCGCATTCAATAGAGATTGAAGAACCGGCTGGTGGCTACTTGATATGGATTCGTTTCTCTGAAAAATTCGACAGCCAACAGTTTCATCAACTGGCTATCGAGCAAGGTATTAGTGTCGCATCTGGTGATCTTTTCAGTGAGCAGGGCAGCGTAGATAACGCGATACGATTGAACTTCTCTTATGAACTGACAGAAGAGAAAGAACAGGCTCTCATCTGGCTTGGCAAACTGGCACATCAACTTACGCACTCGTAAAACCTTAAGTCCCTCATAAAAAAGACAATCATTCCAACTGTACGGGTTGTTTGTGGGGTAACTGTACGCCTAATTGACCAGAGAGTTGTGATTCAATAACGGTAGACCAAATATTGGAGATACCGTTATGTTGAAAATGACTATGGGAAATGAAGTTAAGCTGATTATTGTCGCGATTGTGTGTGCGCTTCTGCTTATTCTCGGCCACGTACTGCTGGCAAAAGCATTCGCTGATATGGCGTGGGCGGAATACACCACTGCCGCGATCCCATTCGTTATGATGGCAATCTGCGGTCTCGCAATAAAATACGCTATCGACCAAGATGTGGATTAGCTTATTGAAATAATGAGTCTAGATGGTAGTACGCAGAAACAGCCGTCGTCTCGTTTTATTCCGAACATAAAAAAACCTCCGCAAGTGCGGAGGTTTTTATTTGTTCTTAACTTTTAATATCGAATAGGTTTCGAATTAGAAGTTTGCAGAGCGTGGTGTACGTGGGAATGGAATCACGTCACGAACGTTGCCCATACCTGTTACGTAAGATACTAGACGCTCGAAACCAAGACCGAAACCAGCGTGTGGCACTGTGCCGTATTTACGTAGGTCGCGGTACCAGCTCATGTGCTCAGGGTCGATACCCATAGCAATCATACGCTCGTCTAGAATGTCTAGACGCTCTTCACGTTGTGCACCACCGATGATTTCACCGATGCCTGGTGCAAGTACGTCCATTGCTGCAACTGTTTTGCCGTCGTCGTTTAAGCGCATGTAGAAAGCTTTGATGTCTTTCGGGTAGTTCTTAACGATAACAGGAGCTTTAAAGTGTTCTTCAGCTAGGTAACGCTCATGCTCAGAAGACATGTCGATGCCCCACTCAACGTCAAACTCAAATTTCTTACCAGAGTCTAGTAGGATTTGGATTGCGTCAGTGTAGTCAACTTGTGCGAAGTCAGCGTCAACGAATTGTTCTAGACGAGTAATTGCTTGCTTGTCGATGCGAGAAGCGAAGAACTCAAGGTCGTCGCGGCGCTCTTCAAGAACAGCAGCGAAAACGTACTTAAGCATGTCTTCAGCCAGTTTCGCTACATCGTTAAGGTCTGCAAACGCAACTTCAGGCTCTACCATCCAGAACTCAGCTAGGTGGCGGCTTGTGTTTGAGTTTTCAGCACGGAACGTAGGACCGAACGTGTAAACCTTGCTTAGTGCACAAGCATAAGCTTCAGCATTAAGTTGGCCAGATACTGTTAGGAACGTCTCTTTACCGAAGAAATCTTCGTTGAAGTCTACGTCGCCTTTTTCAGTGCGTGGTAGGTTTTCCATGTCTAGCGTAGAAACACGGAACATTTCACCAGCGCCTTCTGCATCAGATGCAGTAATAAGCGGAGCAGAAGTCCAGAAGAAGCCTTGCTCGTGGTAGAAACGGTGAATCGCTTGAGATAGACAGTTACGTACACGTGCTACTGCGCCAATCACGTTTGTACGTGGACGTAGGTGAGCAACTTCACGAAGGTATTCGATAGAGTGACGTGTCTTAGCCATTGGGTAAGTGTCAGCGTCTTCAACCCAGCCTACAACTTTAACGTCAGTTGCTGCTAGTTCGAAGTCTTGACCTTTCGCAGGAGACTCAACAATCTTACCCGTTACTTCAACAGAGCAGCCAGTCGTTAGCTTTAATACTTCGTTTTCGTAATTATTAAGATTATTAGGAACCACGGCCTGAATCGGGTCGAAACAAGAGCCGTCATAAATGGCAAGGAAAGAGATTCCAGCTTTGGAATCACGACGTGAACGGATCCAGCCGCGAACAGTTACTTCACTGTCTACCGCTAGCTTGCCGCCAAGTACGTCTGTTACAGGCGCGTAAGTCATGTTGATTTCATTCTCCATTGAGGGACAAATTCAACTCAAAGTCTCTGGCATTGCTGCAAATAAACATACATTTGCACAATAATTAGCCGAAACATCAAGTTGTATAAACTTTTTAAATCGATTGAACATATTACCTGTCATACCGACAGCTTCAACCTTTATTCTTGCTTGGTGAAAGAAATATTGTGTCTACTGACGATAAATAGGTTTGAGGGTGTGTTTTTTGTTCGATCTTAGCGTCTGTCTTACCTTTCAACCTATGTGAGCTGTTGAACGAGCAAGACGTAATCGAAACCTTTGTTTTCAATAATGGGAGTGTGATTGTGTTGATACTCACTCTATATTGGCGCGGATTCAGTCATTTTCGACTTGATCACCTTCTTATTTCCCCGATAAAGCAACAAGAGGAGTTTAATATCTACGTGTTAATTACGCCGCCTTAGCCCCTGCATTCTCTCTACACCCGCACTTTTCGAGCGCTCGCTCATTCAAGAAAAACAGTCGATCAAATTATGTCTCAACAAGGCAGGACTGGCTGTACAAGTAAAAGAGAATTACATGCTTAATTATTTAAAAAAACACTGGTTATCAAACGTTAAAGGAGATTCATTATCTGGGATTGTGGTTGCACTCGCATTGATCCCTGAAGCCATCGCATTTTCAATTATTGCAGGCGTTGACCCTAAAGTAGGGCTCTATGCCTCGTTCTGTATTTGTGTCGTCACTGCTTTGGTTGGCAGTCGTCCGGGAATGATTTCCGGTGCAACAGGTGCTATGGCGTTATTAATGGTCACCTTAGTGAGAGAGCACGGATTAGAATATCTACTCGCCGCTTCATTTCTAGCTGGCGTCATTCAAATCGCGGCTGGATACCTAAAGCTTGGTAATCTGATGAATTTCGTTTCCAAATCGGTGATTACTGGGTTTGTTAACGCGCTCGCCATTCTAATTTTCATGGCCCAACTTCCTGAATTAATCAACGTTCCTTCAAGCGTTTACGTGTTAGTCGTTTTGGGTTTGGCGATCATTTATCTGCTTCCTTATTTTCCCAAGTTTGGTCGCGCAATACCTTCTCCACTGGTCGCGATTGTTACTCTGACAATCATTAGTTTGCTGTTCGGCTTAGATGTGAGAACGATTGGCGATATGGGCAAACTTCCCGATTCACTGCCTGTGTTTTTGATCCCTAATATTCCATTCACGTTTGATACGCTTGCAACCATCCTTCCATATTCGATTGCTCTGTCTCTGGTTGGTTTATTGGAATCATTGATGACGGCGACCATAGTCGATGATCTGACAGATACTGAAAGCAATAAAAACAATGAGTGTAAAGGGCAGGGAGTAGCGAACATCGTGGCCTCACTATTTGGTGGTATGGCGGGGTGTGCGATGATCGGTCAGTCGATCATTAACATCAAATCAGGTGGCTTAACCCGATTATCCAGCATGATCGCTGGAGTGGTTTTGTTGTTAATGGTGGTGTTTGTTTCTGATTGGTTGAAGCTGATACCGATGGCCGCTTTAGTGTCTGTGATGATCATGGTTTCAATTGGCACATTCTCATGGCGTTCTATTGTTGAGCTAAAAGACCACACACTGCCAACCAATGTAACCATGCTAGCAACCGTGGCGGTGGTGGTGTTTACTCATAACTTAGCGATAGGTGTTGCGGTTGGCGTGGTGCTGTCGGCTCTGTTTTATGCACATGCCAGCAAATCCATGGTGTTTATATCCGATGAAGTCGTGACCAACGAAATGCACACCATTCACCGAGTAAAAGGCCATGTCTTCTTTGCTTCGTCAGATGCGTTTGTCGACCTATTTGATTATGACAACGCGACCTCTTTAGTGACGATCGATATATCGGATGCGTCATTCTTAGATAATACCTCGGTCGAGGCGCTTGATAAGGTTGTGTTCAAGTTCCGTAAAAAAGGGGCTTACGTTGAAGTGTCAGGAATGGATAGCGTGAGTGCGAACCTGATAGTCAAACACGCGATGTATCACAAGCATAAAGACTTAACCGCGGTTTCTATTACGCACTAATCTTGGTTTAAGGTGCTTTTAAAGCCTGAAAGCCTGAACTAGACATTGTTATGAAGATAAAGCGCTCATTGTTGAGCGCTTTTTTGTTGTAGACGATTTATGACTTCTTCTTTGTACTCGACAAAGTAAACTGATTAATCAGTGACTCAAGGTGATCAGACAGTTCTTCTAAGTCATTGCTGATGTTGCGAGTTTCAGCCGCAGATTGCGATGTGTTGTTGGCGTGAGAGGTGATGGTTTCAACCTTTTGTTGAACATCTTGAGTCGCTTGTGTGGTGGATTGTGTTTGCTGCTGAATATTCTGTGCGTGAGCCAAGACTTGTTTCATCTCTTCGACCACACCATTCATTTCAATTGAAAGTGCGTCGATATCGGTTGAGCTTTGATGGGCTTGTTCGCAAACGCGATCGGCAGAAGTTAGCGACTCTTCACTGCCTTGCTGGAATTGATGAATGATTGACTCAATGCTGCCTGTTGCTTCTGCGGTTCGCGATGCAAGATGGCGAACTTCATCAGCCACTACCGCAAACCCACGCCCTTGTTCTCCCGCACGTGCCGCTTCAATTGCTGCATTCAAGGCCAGAAGATTGGTTTGGTCGGCAATGCCACGAATCACACTCAATATTGAAGAGACCTCTCCGGTTTGCTCATTGAGTGTCAGTATTTTGTGTTTCACTTCTTCTATGCTGCTAACGAGGTTTTTTATCTCACTGCTTGCGTCGTGTGCTTGGTTGGCACTCTTACACGCCACATCGGCGGTGTGGTTGATAAGCTCTGAAGCCGTTAAAGTCGCTTGTTCTACATTGACTTGCTGTGCCTGTATCCCTTCGACATTGTGTTGCACTTCAGCGGTTTCACTTTGCTGGTCGCTGGCAGCTTGCTCGGTAATTTGCGCGACGCTAGTCAATTGGTTAGCCGAGGCATTCAACTTGTGCGAGGTGCTTTGTACCTTTTCTAAGCTGTCAGATACGGTTCCCATGAACGAGTTGATGGAGTTAGCCAGCGTGCCAATCTCATCCTTGCTTTGTTCCGGCAGGCGAGTGGATAGGTTTTTATCGTTGCTGACTTGGGTCATAAAGCGAGAGGTCTGTTGCAGCGGGCGTACGATAATCTTACGAATTAATCCCATCGTAAGCACGAATCCGGCAAACGATATCACCGCCATAATGCCAATAGCAGCCATGGTTTGAGTGTTGATCAGCGAGTTAACATGGTTGAGGTTATATTCGAGGCGAATTGCACCCAAGACTTCACCTTCTGGTGCCATATGACAGGCGACACAATTGGTTCCTCGGTAATCTTCACTCGACTTCATTGGCAGAGCAATAACCAAGCCTTTGCCCCAATCAGCAGAAAAAGGTTCGATAACGGTTTCGCCCGCTAGCGCTCGTTTATCAATATCGTCAACCGGTGTTTGGTTGTCATTACCTGGGCCATATAACTCGCTGACAGCGTCGGCGCGTAAAACACGAACGTCTTCAATGCCTGCTTGAGCCAGTGCTTTCTGACGAAGGGTCTCTTTTTGTGCCATGGTGCCGGTGAGCATCATCATATTGAGGCTATCGAAGTAGTTACTTGCTTTGTCGTGAAGCTGCTCACTTAACACTGAGTTTACAAGTTGCTTTTGTTGCGAATATTGGAAATAGGTCGATATTGCCAGTAAAAAAGTGAACACGATGGCGAGGGCCACTAGGATTTTAAAGGTGATTGTTGAGCGCATAAGGTGTTTGTTTTTATTAATTATAATGACGCAAATACTGTACTAGTAAGAATTCCTACCACCTATGGGGTATAACGAATTGTGTGACCACACTCCGGTTGTGGTTATGTTTCTGTGATGTAGCGAGTTTGTGTTGTGTCTGATGTTGAAATGGAACGCGCTTCAAGCTCGTCACTGTTCTCAAAACATAGTGTGGTTCTTAAAACATCGTGTTGTGAAAAATACAGCTTTTATTGAAACAGACTGCTGTTTTGGGAATAGAGCGCTGTTATTGAAGTGCAGCAACGGGCTGTGAGTCTGCTGATAGTTAGAAAAGCCTTGGTTGTTGATTAGCTCGATGTATTTGTCAGCTTGTCTTTTATCAATAAAGACTATTATTTTAGATGGCTTAGTGGTTAATTTATATCCAAACGGCTGTTTTGTTCAATTTAATAGCAAAAATTGTGGTTATAGCATTGTGTTTCGAGGCTCATTCGATAAGATGAAAAGACCTCTATGATAGAGGTAGGGCAGCAACGGATACGCTGCTTCAAATACTATGGAATGTGACTTATTGGACACATACATGAAATTCAAGATTACATCGCCGATTATTGAACCTACGGAAGGTTCACCACATCAGTTAACGCTTACTCACGCTTCTCGTTTTACCTTTCTTAAGACAAGCTCTCCTTTGAACGCCCTGTTCGACAACGTCTCTGCACGCTTCTTTACCGCTTATCGCTCCTATTGTTATTCGTTTTATAACTTTATTTCTATCTGAACTCCTTTGTCATCCGCTCGATGAACGAAGACTCACATCTATAAAAACTAAACAAATAAGTTAAAAACAATGAATATTAAAATGATGGGTAGCTCCCTAATTATCGCTGGTACCGCTCTCGGTGCTGGTATGCTTGCGATCCCAATGGTATTAGCTCAATTCGGATTGCTTTACGGCACACTGCTTATGGTACTGATCTGTTTCGGTACGACTTACGCAGCATTACTACTTCTAGAAGCGACCATCAAAGCGGGTGGCGGTCTAGGATTAAACTCTATTGCCCGAAAAACCTTGGGTAAACAAGGTCAGTTGCTTACCAACGGCTTGCTATACGCGTTGTTGATCTGCCTATTAATGGCTTACATTCTGGGCGCAGGTGACTTGCTGAGTAAGTTACTGTCTAACTTTGGCGTCGAAATTACCGCGACTACCAGCCAAACCGTGTTTACCTTGCTTGCTGGCGCAGTAGTCGCAAGTGGTACTGGTGTGATTGATAAGCTCAATCGAGCATTGTTCTTCGTGATGCTTGCTAGTTTGTTTGCAACCATGGCTTTCTTGGCGCCGAGCATGACTCAAGAAAACTTGATGCAGGTAACCAGCCATGACCACGTTGATCTAATCAAAACCAGTGCCATCCTGTTTACGAGCTTTGGCTTTATGGTGGTGATTCCAACCTTGGTTTCTTACAACCACGAAGCGACAGACAAACAGTTGCGTAACATGGTGATTATCGGTTCTCTGATCCCATTAGTGTGTTACTTGTGTTGGTTGTTTGCGGTAGTGGGTAACTTGAGTGAAGAGCAATTCAGAAGCTTTGAGAACGTATCAGATTTGATGGCGGCGTTTGAGGCTCAGTCTCCTTGGGTGGGTAACGTTCTGTCTACCTTCACTGGCTTGGCGTTGTTGACCTCTTTCTTTGGTGTGGCGATGGCGTTGTTCAACCAGAACAAAGACATGTTCAACCAAAATACAGCGGTAACGTACTGCATTAGCTTTATCTTACCGTTGGCGGGTTCATTGCTTGCTGCAGACAAGTTCCTACAAGTGCTGAATTACGCAGGCATCATCTTGGTATTCCTAGCGGTGTTTGTTCCTCTGGTTATGGTCCACAAACAGCGTTTCATGAAAGTTGCTGATGACCGATACCGAGCAGAAGGTGGCAGCGCAATGATGTTGTTCTCACTGCTGTTTGGTTGTTTCCTGCTTATCTCACAAGTGATCTAGTTCTTTGGTCCATTATCTAAGATGTAAATCGAGCATCTTAGATATAAGTGGCCGGAATTCAGATACAAAAAAAGGAACGCATCGGCGTTCCTTTTTTATTATTTGCTCGTTACCAAGCAAGCTGTGTTAGAGGCTATTAGCAAACTAATGCTAATTAACAAACAACCTTAACAGCCAAACCACCTTGAGAAGTCTCACGGTATTTAGCGTTCATGTCTTTGCCTGTTTCTAGCATTGTTTCGATAACTTTATCTAGAGAAACAGTAGGAGCAGAAGAACGACGAAGTGCCATACGAGTCGAGTTGATTGCTTTAACTGCAGCAATACCGTTACGCTCGATACATGGTACTTGTACTTGGCCAGCAACTGGGTCACACGTTAGACCTAGGTTGTGCTCCATGCCGATTTCTGCAGCCATACATACTTGCTCAGGGCTACCACCCATAAGCTCAGCAAGACCAGCCGCAGCCATAGAACATGCCACACCAACTTCACCCTGACAGCCAACTTCAGCACCAGAGATAGAAGCATTACGCTTGTAAAGACCACCGATCGCGCCAGAAGCAGCGAAGTAACGGATGTAATCTTTCTCTGTCACTGTTTGGATGAACTTATCGTAGTAAGCCAATACAGCAGGGATGATGCCACATGCGCCGTTTGTTGGTGCCGTTACTACACGACCGCCAGCTGCGTTTTCTTCATTTACTGCGAAAGCAAACATGTTTACCCAGTCAACAACCGTCATTGGATCATTGGTTGTTTTTTCTGAAGTAATTAGCTGTTGGCGAAGTGCTGCTGCACGACGAGGCACACGCAGTGGACCAGGCAGGATACCTTCAGTATTCATACCGCGATCCATACACTCACGCATCGTTTTCCAGATGTTAGCGAAGTAAGTGCGAGACTCTTCGTCTGAGTGGAATGCTGCTTGGTTTTTCATAACCAGTGTACTGATAGAAAGACCGCTTTCTTTACACTGATTAACCAGCTCTTCAGCTGTTGTGAATTCGTAAGGTGCTTTGATTGGGTTTTCTTCTTCTTTGCCGAAGTTCTCTTCGTCAACGATGAAACCGCCACCAATTGAGTAGTACGTTTTTGAGTATGCAACTTCGTCACCAACCCATGCATGAATGCTCATGCCGTTCTCGTGTAGAGAAAGGTTGCTAGTGTGGAAGTTCATACCGCCATCGCGTGGGAACGATACTGTATGACAGTGCATGCCAACAGGAAGGCGCTCAGTTTCTTCTACGCGAGCAATGAAGCCAGCAATAGAATCGATATCAACACGCTCAGGAGTATTGCCAGCAAGACCCATGATGATTGCGATATCTGTGTGGTGACCTTTCCCTGTCAGTGATAGTGATCCATATACGTCCACGGTGATTTTAGTGATGTCGCGCAATTTTCCCATTGAACGTAGGTCATCAATAAATTCTTTACCCGCTTTCATTGGTCCAACTGTGTGTGAGCTCGATGGACCAACACCGATTTTATAGATATCAAATACACTAATCATAGCGATTACCTCAAAAAGAGAGCCTCCCAAGGGGAGTAGGGAGGCTCATTTATTATCATTATATTTTTTGTCTAATCTCGCGATATAAGATGGATGCCATCTTATAAAAAGGGCTTGAGATTAAAGAGCGCCGTAGATTACAGAACTAATAGCCGCTAGACCACATAAAGCTGTAAAGATTTGCACAGGTGCTGAAGTTTTGTACTTAGCCATAGCTGGTACTTTCTGCATCGCGAATACAGGCATTAGGAACAGGATAGCTGCAATCATTGGAGCACCCATTGTTTCAATCATACCTAGGATGCTTGGGTTAACTACCGCAACAATCCAAGTTGTAACAACGATGAACGCTAGAGATGCTTTCTCAATCTTAGAGATTGAAGAACCAGAGCGAGACTTGATTAGACCAACAAGACCTTCGTGAGCACCTAGGAAGTGACCGAAGTAGCTAGAAGTGATCGCTGCGAACGCTACAAGAGGACCCATGTAAGAGATAAGTGGAGACTCGTGAACGTTAGCTAGGTAAGAAAGTACCGAGATGTTTTGCGCTTGTGCTGTTGCTAGTTGCTCTGGAGATAGAGAAAGTACTACAGAGAATACGAAGAACATTACAAAACCCATCAGCATCATTGCTGCACCACCAGTGATTGCGTCAGTTTTCTTAACTGCGTCTTCACCGTATACACGACGTTGCTCTTTAGAGAACTGTGAAATGATTGGGCTGTGGTTGAAAGAGAACACGATGATTGGAATAGCAAGCCAGATAATAGAAGGCATTGTTGACCATTCTGGGCTTACGTCCATCATTGAAGTGTTCCAATCAGGAACTAGGTAAAAAGATAGCGCTAGTAGGATGAATACTAGTGGGTAAACCATTGCTGAAGTTGCTTTAAGCATCAGCTCTTTACCGAATACAACACCTGCTGTCATAGCAAGGATAAGTGCACCAGAAAGAAGAGGACGTGGAATAGATTCCATACCCATTTGGTTTACTAGGAAAGAATCAACCGTGTTTGTGATACCAACACCGTAGATAAGAACGATCGGATAGATAGCGAAGAAGTAAGCAAAAGTAATAATGTTTGCGCCAGTCTTACCGAAGTGCTCTTCAACTGTGTCTGTAATGTCAGCTTCAGGGTTTTTAGCAGACAGTACGAAACGAGCTAGAGATTTGTGTGCGAACCAAGTCATTGGTGCCGCAATTAGAGCTAGGATAACTAATGGCCAAAAACCACCCGCACCAGCTTTGATTGGAAGGAATAGTACGCCAGCACCAACTGCTGTACCGAATAGTGATAAACACCAGGTAAAATCTTTATAGTTAAACTTGCTTGAATCTTTAACGGCATTTGCCGAAGAAGTTGTTGTGTTCATGTTAAATTACTCATTTTTTGGGAACAGGAAATAAGTCGGGGCTAATTCTGCAGAATTTTCTTCTGCAAAAAATAGATCTAAATCATGTAATGAAACGGCGTGTCACATGATATGCGAAAAACGGATTTTTGATCACGAAAATAGCGTGCCACAGGTGATTTATGTTTATGCTTGGTATTAGTTTTATTTATGCGAAAGGCGGGGTTGTATAGATTTATACCAGGGAAACGTTTGCGTAAAATTGCATTAATAAATCTGTTCCATAGAAAGTCTGGATTTTGTTAACAGAGATTAAACAAAACGTAGTTGCTATGTAATTCGTTGCACTACATGTTGTTGCAGTGATTGGATGATTTGCGCCGTAACGCCCCAAATTAGGTGCTCTTGGAAAGGCATCGCAAAAACACGATGCTTGATTTGTTTGAAGTTAACAGTGTGGCTGTGTAACTTGGCTTGGTCTAAAACATAGGTGGCAGGCACCTCAAAAATAGAGGCAACTTCGTTCTCATCGATGATGGCTTCATAGTCAGGATCGACCATAGCAACAATCGGCGTCACAGAAAATTTACTAATGGTACTCAAAGCGGGTAATTGCCCAACAACTTTAACTTGATCCGATCGAATTCCTACCTCTTCATGGAGCTCTCTAAGTGCGGTGAATTGCATAGAAGGGTCAGAGAGTTCGTGTTTACCGCCAGGAAAACTGACTTGGCCAGGATGATGCTTTAAATGAGCCGCTCTTTTAGTAAAAATGACATGTAAACCATCTTCTCTTTCCACTAAACCGACCACCACTGCCGCTTTACGTAATTGATCGCCACTGATATGCGAAACACGCTCTACTGACTCTGGGTGATAGCCAACGGTAGGGTTTAGTTGGAATTGTTGAAGGAAGTTTTCTTTATTCATATCAAGCCAATATATTGATTATTATGATTTTAAGTATAGACATAACCGTGGGTTGATTACCAATATTGAGTTTTTCTTCATTCACTTTCCCTCTTTTAGTTATCAATTGGGCGTCATGAGAGGCTGTTTACCGATGAATCTCCTCAAAATGACGATTTTTGCTATATTCAACATGTGCATACAGGCGAGTAAGCGTTACCCATGTCATAAAATTGGGTGACGAAACGTAGATTTTTTGTTTAAGAATTTGATAACAATAACTTAGTGGACCATTCTAAAAAGAAATAGAAGAAAAGGTATGAGATGAAAGGAATCATATTCACCGAATTTTTAGAGCTTGTTGAAGACAAGTTTGGGCTAGAGCTTTTGGAAGAAGTTCTAGAAATGTCAGAAGACGAAGGGATCTATACGTCGGTCGGCAGTTACGACCACAAAGACCTTGTCAGGTTGATTATCAACTTGAGTAAGAAAACCGATATTGATGCGGCAAGCTTGCAACGCGTGTTTGGGCAGTCTGTATTTAAGAACTTACTGGCCTCATTACCGAATAAAGCGAGCCTTGCTCATAGCACGACCACCTTTCAATTTATTCAGCACGTAGAGCGCTACATTCACGTTGAAGTGAAGAAGCTCTATCCAGATGCTGAGCCACCTGAATTCAGTTTTATCACCACGACCGAAGCACAACTTGTTTTTGACTACAAAAGCGCAAGGTGTATGTCTCATGTTTGCTTAGGACTTATAGAAGGATGCGCTGAATACCACGGTGAATCTATCGCGGTGGAGATGACGCCACAAAATGATGACCAAAGCGTGGTTAGGTTTAATCTCAAAGTAGAAAAGTAATATGGATCTGGCATCTGCCCTAGAGAAGAAGCTCAAGCGTCAAATCGCGGCAAGAAAAGCGGCTGAAGGATTGTTGGAACAGAAGAGCCTCGAGCTGTTCGAGGCTAACCAACAACTTGAGCTTGCTTTGCGTCAGTTAGAAAAGCGCTCCAACGCGAATATACGCCGCATTGAATTCCAAGAACAAATCGACAACCTGTTGATTGATTTTGGGCGCGCGTTTCTAAGAAATGATCTCGATGATGTCATGCTATCTGAACTAACGACGAACGTGACTAACAGTTACTTAATCGAAGCCAGTCGTTTGATTCTACCTCCCAAGCTCATCCCTCAGTTACACACCTATGATTATGGCGATGAGACTGTCGAGGTGTTAGAGCAAGACATTCAAGAACCTCATTGGCAAGACGACCTGCTGACCGTGCCCTTAGAGGTTGAAAAAGTCATAGTCGGCGCGTTAATCGTCAGAGTCAGGTTGTTAGACCAAGACTACGAGTTTATACAAAGCCAACTGCTGTTAGTAACGGACCTTATCTGCAGTGCCTTAACCCATCAACTAGCAATCAACCGAAATATTGAATCACGTAAACGAGCGGAAGAGTCCGAAAGGGCAACGCGTGACTTTGTGGCCATGATTAACCATGAGTTAAGAACTCCGCTTAATGGCTTGTTAGGTAGTGCAGAATTGATCAGTGATACCGAACTCAACAGTTCTCAGCGTGAAATTGTGAACAACCTGAGCCAGTCTGGAGAGTTTCTCAGAACCATCATTAATGATCTATTGGATTACAGCAAAATCAATGCAGGGATGTTGGATCTTATTCCTAAGAAATTTGCGTTGCATGATTTGAGAAACACGATTGAAAGCATCTTCGTCAATCGAGCAATAGAGAAGCAGCTTGAATTCAATATCAGTGTTGCGTCAAATGTTCCTTCCCATTTTCAAGGCGATTTAGAGCGCATCACTCAGCTGTTTGTGAACTTAATCGGTAATGCGATTAAATTTACAGAAGAAGGGCATGTGAATGTTGATATTGAGTGGGACAAAAACCAATTTGTTTTCTCTGTAGAAGATACCGGAGTCGGAGTTGCTGAATCGGCGCATAAGACGCTGTTTGAACCTTTTACGCAGGCAGATAACTCAAGTAGCAGAAACTATGAGGGCACCGGGCTTGGGTTAGCGATTTGTCGCAAACTGGTGGCTCTGATGAATGGCGATATTGGGGTGACCAGTGTTGTTGGCTCAGGTACGACGTTTACCATCTCGATTCCTCTTCAAGTTGTCGATGTTCCAGCTGAGAGTGATAGTGTCGCCAAGGGCTTCGAGTCTGAAGCGGAATTGTCACTACTTAAAGTGCTGGTGGTTGATGATATTAAAATGAACCAGATCATCATCCAACAAATGCTTCGTAAACATGAGATTGAACCGGCTATCGCAAGTAATGGTGTTGAAGGGTTTGAGCTCGCGTCAGACAATGAATACGACATTGTATTCATGGATTGCAGAATGCCCGTTATGGACGGCTTTGAAGCGACAGAGAAACTAAGAGAGAACGGTTACGTTAAATCTATTGTGGCACTGACCGCCGGAACGACACTTGAAGAACGCGAACGTTGTATTCAGTGTGGAATGGATGACATTTTGAGTAAACCTTACACCGCCAATGATCTTAAAGAGATGCTTAAGAAGTGGGGTGTCTCTGCGGTGAAGGTTGCGTAAACAGGCCAATAAAGCGTTGTGAGTTATGTACTCTATATTAAAGACAAAAAACCGAAGTAATCTTGCGATCCTTCGGTTTCTTCTTATATAGAGCTTTTGCTGGCCGTTAAGCTGCGGAACTCGTCATTAAGTCGCGGAACTAGCAGTTAATGACACTAGGTTTAGCAATCTTCAAGTACCGGTAGAATTCGACTTAGCTTATCCAGTGTTTCTTGGTATTCAGAAGCACAATCACTATCAAATACCACACCACCGCCAGCCCATGCATAAAGCGTGTTGTTCTCTGCGACCAAGGTACGAATGGTGATGCTGGTGTCCATTCTGCCATTTCGGCTGATGTAACCAATACTGCCGCAGTACGCTGAACGTCGATGCGGTTCTAACTCTTCAATGATCTGCATCGCGCGAACTTTTGGTGCGCCAGTAATCGACCCTCCAGGGAAACACGCTCTCAGAAGGTCAGTCGCAGAATATTGAGCATCAAGGTCTGCTCGTATCGTGCTTACCAAGTGGTGCACGGCAGGAAAGCTCTCAATATCAAACAATTTTGGTACATGCACCGTGCCCGGTTTGGCTACTCGGCCAATGTCATTACGAAGTAGGTCGACGATCATCAGGTTTTCCGCTTGATCTTTATCGGCGCTTGCTAGGTCCTGCGCGTTAGCATCATCAATCATCGGGTCCTCAGAACGAGGTCGTGTGCCTTTGATTGGCTTGGTTTCAATGACGTTGTCTTTGAGTTCTAAGAAACGCTCTGGCGAAACACTGATGATTGCGCAGTCGGCCAAACGGATGAAACCAGAAAAGGGCGCTGAGTTGTACTGTTCTAATTTGTCATAAGCCAGCCATTCACTGCCTTGGTATTGGGCATTGAAGCGCTGAGCTAAGTTAATCTGATAGCAGTCGCCGGATAACAGGTACTCTTGAACGCTATCGAACTTAGTGGCGTAGCTCTCTTCGCTCATATTGGACTGCCATGGTGTGGTTAATCCAAAGGGTGCATGTGTTAGGTGTGATTGAGCCATTTGCTGCATCAGCCAATCATGATGTTCATCGATATTGCAACCGACAATACACGCCGTTTTCAATTGGTGGTCTACGATAACTGCCCATTCATACAAGCCAACCGCCATATCAGGTGCTTCAATATCACGCGTTGCGAGTGATGGAAGTGTCTCGACTCTGCGCCCTAAATCATAGCTAAAATAGCCTAAAGCGCCGCCAACGAATGGCAACTTAGAGTGCTCTTTAGTCGCAGGCAATAACTGTTGCTGATATTGGTCGAGTAGTTCGAAAGGATCGGAGTCTGAAACCTCGCACGTCTCATTAACATTAACGGTCGTTTTTGCACCGATTGTTTCGAAGGTGGCGATGGGTTGAGCAACTAAAATATCGTATCGACTATCAACGTGGCTTTCTGAAGCGGAGCGTAATAGCATTGCCCACGGCAGGTTTTCAATATGGGAAAACAGCTGTTTAGCTAAAGTTGATTGATATTCAAGCGGCTTGATTTGGATAGAGCGAAATTCGTTGTTATTCATTTGTTTAATTTGTGACAAAGAGTTCGATCACTGCATGGCGTGTGAGAGGAAGCAAGAGTATCATAAATTGAAAATAAAATGGGTTCTTGATTAGAACGGAGTAATCCAAGTGGTTTAGTTTAAAGCTATGCAAGCGATTGCTAAAGCAACTAAATACAGCTCAACACAATAAAAAGCTAAACCACCTAATTCGATTTGGTATAGATAGCCAAACTGTGAACCCACATGGAACCAGAACAATAAAGAGGCATGCAATGACGGTTATTCGTAAGCAAGATGTGATCAGCAGTGTCGCTGACGCACTTCAGTACATTTCTTATTATCACCCTTTAGACTTTGTCCAAGCCCTAGAAAAAGCGTACGAGAAAGAAGAGAGCCAAGCAGCTAAAGACGCAATTGCTCAGATTCTTATCAATTCGCGTATGTCTGCGGAAGGCCATCGTCCAATTTGTCAGGATACGGGTATTGTTACTTGTTTCGTGAACATCGGTATGGATGTTAGGTGGGAAACGGATCAAACAGTACAACAGATGGTTGATGAAGGCGTTCGTCAAGCTTACAACAACCCAGATAACCCATTGCGTGCATCTGTCCTAATGGACCCGGCAGGTAAGCGTATTAATACCAAAGACAACACACCAGCGGTTGTCCACATTAATATGGTTCCAGGCAACAAAGTTGAAATTCAAATCGCGGCGAAGGGCGGCGGTTCTGAGAACAAAACCAAGATGGTTATGCTGAACCCTTCTGATGATATTGCAGAATGGGTAGAGAAGACGTTACCAACAATGGGTGCAGGCTGGTGTCCACCGGGCATGCTAGGTATAGGCATCGGCGGTACGGCTGAGAAAGCAGCGGTGCTAGCAAAAGAATCATTGATGGAACACATCGATATTCAAGAGCTTATCGAAAAAGGCCCTGAGAACGCAGAAGAAGAGCTTCGCCTAGACATCTTCAACCGTGTAAACAAGCTGGGTATTGGTGCACAAGGTCTTGGCGGTCTAACGACTGTGGTTGACGTGAAAATCAAAACAGCACCAACTCATGCTGCATCTAAGCCAGTTTGCTTAATCCCGAACTGTGCGGCAACGCGTCACGTTCACTTCACGCTAGATGGTAGCGGCCCAGCAGAGCTAACGCCACCTAAGCTAGAAGAGTGGCCAGACATCACTTGGGAAGCGGGCGCAAACACACGCCGTGTTAACCTTGATGAAGTGACTAAAGAAGACGTACAAGAGTGGAAGACAGGCGAAACGGTTCTTCTGTCAGGTAAGATCTTAACCGGTCGTGATGCGGCTCATAAACGTATTCAAGGCATGCTAGAAAGCGGTGAAGGCTTACCAGCTGGCGTTGATTTCAAAGGCAAGTTCATTTACTACGTGGGTCCTGTTGATGCCGTAGGTGATGAAGCGGTAGGTCCGGCAGGTCCAACAACTTCAACACGTATGGATAAGTTCACTGACATGATGCTGAACGAAACTGGCATTATGGGCATGATCGGTAAAGCGGAACGTGGCCCTGCAACGGTTGAATCAATCAAAGAGCACAAAGCGGTTTACCTAATGGCGGTTGGCGGTGCAGCTTATTTAGTCGCGAAAGCAATTAAAAAAGCACGCGTTGTAGCGTTTGAAGATCTCGGTATGGAAGCGATTTACGAGTTTGAAGTTGAAGATATGCCTGTAACGGTAGCGGTTGACTCTAATGGCGTGAACGCACACCAGATCGGCCCTGACACGTGGAAAGTGAAGATTGCTGAAGCTGAGAAAGCGTAATTAACCGAAGCCAAAAAATCGTAATTGTCGCTAACTTCAGCGTTTGAATTGCAATTTTTGACAGAAAGTTAAAGACAAAAGTGCAGCATTATCTGCACTTTTGTCATATTATCAATGATATAGTGATAAACACATAGTTTGATATAAGAACATAGGAGAGAGGAATGCCTCGTTTTATTCAGATCCTACAGATTATCTTGGCAGTGGTGATTGGTGCTTTTGTTGGCTACGACCTGATCTTGAAAGGGATCAGTATCTTTGATAATAAATACGTGACGATTACATGTGCGCTTTGGCTAATTGCAGAGATTGCGCTGTTTGTTATCTACAAGTTGATTGAAGACGATTAAACGTCGGATATCGTGCAAAAATTCTAAAGCCCCTGATTATGAATGTAGTCAGGGGCTTTTATTCATCTAGCATTAAGAATGTGTATTGCATACTCACCACTATTAGCAAAAGAACAAACAAAAGCATACAAACTATCCCAACTGGGAAAGAACATAGGCTTGCCTCTCTATTATCATAACCAGCTAGCCTAACTATCACGGAGTCGTTCAAATGAAACACCTAACTCAAGAAATGAGTGACTTTATAAGCAGAGGAACGGATTCTCATATTCGAGTAGCGGTCACGGGGCTCTCTCGTGCGGGTAAGACAGCATTCATTACTTCGCTGGTTAATCAGCTTCTTCATACGTCTACCCACAAAAACTTGCCACTGCTTGCATCGGCGAGAGATGGAAGAATTATTGGCGCAAAGCGCATCCCGCAACACAACATGATGATCCCACGCTTCTCTTACGATGAAGCGATGGAGTCGTTGAATGCACAGCCACCAGAATGGCCGGTGCCAACGCGTGATGTCAGTGAGATTCGTCTAGCAATCAAATATAAGCCTGCGAAGGGCGCGAAAAAGCTGCTGAGTAAAAACAGCACCCTTTATCTCGATATTGTCGATTATCCAGGTGAATGGCTGCTTGATTTACCTCTACTGGACATGGACTTCGATACCTGGAGCCAATCTCAGTTTGCCGCATTAAAAGGCGACAGAGAAACTTACTCGCAACAGTGGAACGCCATGCGTGGTGATATCGATTTGCTAGCAGAAGCGGACGAAAAGAAACTGGTCGCGATTGCCGATAGCTACACCCAGTACCTTCATACTTGTAAAAGTAACGGGTTGCATTGGGTACAGCCGGGTCGATTCGTATTACCTGGTGAGCTTGAAGGCGCGCCTGTACTGCAATTCTTCCCGTGTATCGCACCTGAGGGTAAGTTCTCAAAAACAAGTAACTATGCGGTACTGAAAGCGCGTTATGAAGAGTATCAACAGAAGGTCGTCAAAGCGTTCTACAAGAATCACTTCGCGACGTTCGACAGACAAATAGTGCTAGTGGATTGCTTACAGCCACTTAATGCGGGCTATGACTCTTTCATGGATATGCGTGGCGCGTTAGAACAGTTACTTAAGAGCTTTAAGTACGGTCGAAGCAATATCTTAAGGCGTCTGTTTGCACCGAAGATCGACAAAATCTTGTTTGCAGCCACTAAAGCTGACCATGTGACACCGGATCAACATCCGAACTTGGTGTCACTGTTACAACAGATGGTGCATCCGGCTTGGCAACAGGCGGCATTTGAACACATCGACATGAGTTGTATGAGTATCGCGTCTATTCAAGCGACCAGCGCAGGTTATATCTCGTCTGGCTCAGACAATGTTCCGGCGTTGCAAGGTGTGACTTTGGATAATGTCCCTCAAACCATGTATCCGGGAGAGGTGCCGCGTAAGTTGCCCAACAAACAGTATTGGGAAACCAACCAGTTTGATTTCACGAGCTTTAGACCGATGGAGCAACATTCCGATGAACCTTGCCAACATCTAAGAGTCGACAAGGTTTTAGAGTATCTCATTGGCGACAAGTTGAAGTAATTGAGGCAATCAAAATGAGTGAATTAAAAACAAAGCAGGTCTTTAATGAGCCGTTGAAGACCTCTTTTGATGAGCAAGACAAGAGCGAAGTTGGCCCGGATTTAGGCGCTCAACAACTGTTCACAGAACAAGAGAAATTTGTCCCTGTTGCACCGAAAGTGGAAGCCGAACTTGATGGCGAAGCTGAGCAGCAATTGGAACAAGTGATTCGACCGAGCAAAAAGAAGAAATGGTTTGGAACGGGTTTATTGGTCGCTTTCTCTGGCCTAGTTGGATGGCAGGCAATTGATTCGGTGATTACCGCGATTCAAACGGCTGACTGGCTTGCGTTAGGTTGGGCTGGCTTTATTGCTGCCATTGCTTCATTGGGTTTAGGCGCAGTAGGCAAAGAGCTGTGGAAACTGCGCTCGCTTAAAGATCACTTTAGTGTGCAAGAGCAGAGTGAAGAACTACTCCAAAGCCAAAGTGTCGGTAAGGGCAAAGCGTTCTGTGAAAACATCGCCAAGCAAGGCGGCATTATCGCTGAGTCTCCTTCGTACGATAAGTGGCGAAACAGCATTAATCCAGCGCACAGTGATGCAGAAGTGTTGGATATGTACGATGCGTTAGTCGTGAGTCAACAAGACAAAGTAGCGACTCAAATCGTCACTAAGTTCTCGACCGAATCGGCGGCTTTGGTTGCGGTGAGTCCATTGGCCGCAGCAGATATGTTGCTGGTGGCGTGGCGAAATTTCACCATGATAGACAAGCTTGCAGATGTGTATGGCATTGAGCTTGGCTACTGGTCTCGTATTAAGCTATTTAAACTGGTGTTAATCAACATGGCAGCTGCGGGAGCCAGTGAGCTCGCAATTGATGCAAGTATGGATCTCGTCTCGATGGATCTTGCAGGCAAAGTCTCAGCTCGAGCAGGTCAGGGGCTAGGTGTCGGTATCCTTACCGCGAGACTGGGTCTAAAAGCCATGACATTGCTGCGTCCTATGCCTTGGCATAACGAACGAAAAGTAAAACTGGCAGATCTCCGCAAAGCCGTCCTTTCTGAAATAAAGCGTATCACTCTCAAATAAAGCATTTGAAGCTCAATAGTTTGAGAAGAAGAGTAAACATATGTTTACTCTTCTTCTTGACTGAACTCAGAGCTTAATCCACACTACTGTCAACTTATCCTGACACCTATAATAGGACTATTTGTGCGTCTTGAAGTATTGTGTGAAGACAGACTCGGCTTAACGCGTGAGTTGCTCGATATCTTGGCCTCAAAAAGCATTGATTTAAGAGGAATCGAAATTGATGTTAAAGGTATTATTTACCTAAACTGCCCTGATATCGATTTTGATGCTTTTAGTGAACTTATGGCTGAAATTCGCCGAATTTCAGGTGTGAAGGATGTACGTAAGATCCAATTTATGCCAAGCGAAAGGCATAACACAGAGCTGATTGCTCTGCTGGCAAACCTACCTGATCCCGTGATTGCGATTGACCTTAAAGGCTCAGTCGATATGGCTAACCACGCTGCATTGAACCTCTTCAATAAACAAGAAGACGAAGTCATCGGTGAACCGCTAGCGACGTTTGTGCCTAGCTTTAACTTTGCTCGCTGGATCGAAGGCGATGTAACGCGTCATCGTGAAGTTGTCGTGTTGGATGGTTTAGATTTCTCTATTGAGATCCTGCCGATTTACCTTGGTGGTGATGTCAACGAAGCGGTACTGGCAAGCGCAGTAATGACGATTCGCTCTTGTAATCAAGAGATGAACTCGCCAGATTCAATCCCAGAACAGAACAACCTAGGTTTCGAACACTTTGTTGGTGTCTCTAATCGCCATAAAGCCTTGATCAGCCAAGCTAAGAAATTGGCTATGCTGGATCAGCCTCTATTAATTGAAGGCGATACGGGTACAGGTAAAGAGATGTTGGCGAAAGCGTGTCATAACCGTTCAAATCGATCGTCTTTCCCATTCTTGATTCTAAGCTGTGCATCGATGCCTGATGACGTAGCGGAAACGGAATTGTTTGGTCATGCGCCGGGTTCATTCAACCATGAGCAAGGTCATAAAGGTATTTTCGAACAAGCGAATGGCGGTACCGTATTTTTAGATGAAATTGGCGAGATGAGCCCGCATCTACAAATCAAATTACTGCGTTTCTTACAAGATGGTTCATTCCGTCGTGTTGGTGAAGAAGAAGAGATGCACGCTGATGTTCGTATTATTGCATCAACGCGCCACCGTCTTTCTGAATTAGCCGACTCGGGTTCGTTCCGTGAAGATTTGTTTTACCGCTTGAATGTACTGACTCTGTCTATCCCTGCATTGCGTGAACGCTCAAATGACGTAGCACCGCTGTTGGAACTATTCGTTGCAAAGTACGCGCAGCAGTTAGGTATGTTAAAACCAAAATTGACTCAAGAGTTAGTCGACCAGCTTGGTAATTACCAATGGCCGGGCAACATTCGCCAGTTAGACAACATGGTTCTACGTGCACTAACAGAGCTAGATTCAGACACACTAACGGTTGAGCAATTCCATTTGCCACAGCTTGAAACAATGACGGCTGGAATGGCGAACCTGAGCTTAGACGGCTCGCTCGATGAAATCATGAAAGACTATGAATCTCAGATTCTAGAGAAGCTTTATCAGTCTTTCCCATCAAGCCGTAAGCTAGCAAAACGTTTGAATGTATCTCATACCTCAATTGCGAATAAGCTTCGTGATTACGGTATCAGAAAGAACTGATCGAATAAGAACAAGATTATGGAAGATTTGAGTACACCAGAGCGCATTTATAAGCATGATGGTAATCTGATTCTACGCACGGCTGAAATTGATGACGCTGGCATGATCAGCGAGTATTTTCAGGTTAACAGAGAGTACCTGAAACCTTGGGAGCCGATACGCGAAGATGCGTTCTTTGATAGAGCGAGTTGGGCGCAGCGACTGATCAAGTTAAACGAGCTTCATAAAATGGGGCTAGGCTATTACTGTTTACTGATTAACGCTGACTCTAATGAAATGTTAGGCACCATATCGTTCAGTAATTTGTCGCGTTTCCCGTTCTACGCTTGTAATGTCGGTTACTCATTGGCTCAAAGTGCACAGGGCCACGGCTACATGCGCAGAGGTTTGAGCATGGCCAAAGACTACATGTTTGATGTGCAGAACATGCACCGCTTAATGGCGGGCTACATGCCTCACAACGAACGCAGTGCGGGTGTATTAGAACATCTTGGTTTTGTCCGAGAAGGTTTTGCTAAAGACTACCTACAGATTAACGGTAAATGGGAAGACCATATACTGACGGCATTAGTTAACCCGAATTGGGAAGATAGGCGCGCTGTATAGAGACCAATAGTCATTAGGCGTAAGTATCAATTAAGCGTAAATACAGAGTTAGATGCAGTGACGACATAGATAAAATGAAACCGTCACTGCATCAAAAAGAACAGATAGGCATGGTAAATCCATCAGCCTGAGAAGATATTTGAGGAATTTTGATGTCATACACAACTTTGGACGAATACCAAAGAAAATGGATTTTCACACACCAGTCAATGCCGCTGCCGGCAGAGGACTTGGAAAAGATTAAGCCAATGACACAGGCGAGAGCATCACAGTTCTGGAAAGAGAACGTTAGCCCTCAAAGCCCAGACGCAGAACGACTGAGCTCGCAAGACTGGCCAAGCAAAGCATCGAACTGGAATGAAGAGATCAGCTGGATGGCGCATTGGGAAGCGGATGAGCCAGAAATGCCAGAAGAGATTCTTAACTTTATTGATTGGCAAGATGACGTAACTGTTTATTTTTGTTATGAAAAGTACAATGTTCTTGAAACCAAATGGGCGATTTTCAAGAAGCATTGGAAGAACTTTTTGTTCTACGATGATGGCCCGATTTTAATCGGTCGTCGTCGTTCAGAAGCCCTTTGGTTTGCTACCAATGGCAAGGTGAAAATCGGTAACCGTGCTTAACCTCGGTGTGATTTAATCGAGCTAGTGCTGGTAATCCGAGCAACAGATAGATAAACAAAAAGCGAGCATTGAGCTCGCTTTTTTTGTGCCTCATGATCTTCGAAGATCATGGAGAAGTACCCACTATTTGAGTGCTGACAAAGATGACCATTTTCACTCGTTCAAAGTGGGTAAATTACGAAATTGAGATCGCTATCTCATTGGGTTAGTTGAAGTTTTATGGGGTTGGGCTATCTTTATATTACTGCCTTAGTGGAGGTGAAGTATTATGATTTGGGATACTCTCGAACGTGTAAATAAACTTCGCAAGGAAGCAATGGAGGATCCAGAGTTTTTGGATTCAGCAAAAATGCATGAGGAATGGCTTTTAAGCGAAACTCATAATCAATCAAACAAAGGAGCAAAAGAGAAGAAACCGAAAAAACTATCTGACATTTATGAAAATACGGATTTTCCTATCAACCCAACTGGAACCAAACATTAATAATGATGAACTGCAACACGGCTAAGGCTCTTAACCAAAAAGCTATAAGTCGATTACACATACCAGCCTTAAGCCACCAATAAAAAAGCCACTTTCAACGAATCGAAAGTGGCTTTTTCTTTTCTTGCTAGCTTCTTTACCATTAGCAACGAAAGCTAATCGTTTTCAAACCTAGTTATTGATTAGGCTTAATCCGCTTGGTAACGCATCACCAAACACACGCTTAGATTCACTCTCAGAAAGCTCAGTCACTTCACTCACTAGTGTTAACCATGAATCAGGTACCTTGCTTTGCTTGAGCTTCTCAATCACTTGATTACGATAGTCGTCAGAGATATCAAACTGACGGTCACCGGTTTTGCGACAAATCATCACTGCGGCAAAGGCGATCATCTGCTCTTTATGCCAGTTCTGCTCAAGCAGTTTCGGTAACCATTGTTCAGCTTGTTCTCTAGGAATCACGCTGTGTTGGCTACCATACAAAGGTGTTCTTGAAGCCAATCGACCTAGCGCCCACCAGTGCGCTTGCTCAAACTGATTATGGTTAATCGCCTTGCTTAAGAACCAACTTGCCAGCAGTACTTTGTCTTCAACCTCAAGTTGCTCAAGCGACGCTGCTAAACGAACCATGGCTTCATAACCATTGTCTTGCGCATCTTTGGCCGTCTTAGGGTTCTTCATTGCACCTGGGTGAAGGTATTTAGCGATGTCCGCCAAGATACTCTCTTGCTGTTCTTGGTTTAATCCACCAGCGACACGGCGCCAGAATACCCACCAATCTGTCCAGCCTTGGTGGTTCTTAAACTGAATGTTCTGTTGGTAAAGGCCCCAAATTTGTTCGATACGCCATGAGTCAGTCGGATCGCCAAAGCCAGGACGTAGCGAGTACCCCGCCAAACGCAGCCAGTTCTTCTCGTGTGCTTCTGAGCGGCGACGACGTTTACGACCTAGTGAGAAGGTATCAAACAGATGACGAAGGGTCGTGAAATCCCATTCATCGCGTTTACCTAGTCGCTTCTCAAGATCTTTCGATAGCGTTTTGATCTCTTTCGATTCAGCACTCTTCTTGTTGCCGCTGTAGAGGCGAGAAATCAATTCCTTACACTCTTCCAATCTTGGGTGAAGCGCGGAGGTATCAGATTCATCGCCTTGCTTGTTTCTTACTTCAAACTCGAGCAACCAACGCTTAGAGTCATCTTCTGTACTCACACACTCCATTTTCAGTGTGCCGACTTCGGTTAACTGACAAGCGAGCAGCACTTCAACACGCTCTTTTTGGTTGGCTTGAAGTTCTGCTGTACCTGAGCCTTCCAACGTAGAAATATACGGTGGGAGAGGGGAGAACAAGTCGGCATCCACATTGACCATCACACCGTTTTGAATGGCGGTGTCGTGAGCTATTTGATCGTGTGTTGAAGTCAGTAGATTAAATCGTACTGGCTCGCCTAAAGTCAGCGAGAAACGACGGCTGTTTAAGCGTATCTCTTGTCCTTCCTCAGTACCTTTGGCAAGCAGACAAAGCGCTTTACCCATCTTGTTCTTCTCTTGTAGATGCAAGAAGTAAGAACGAGCGGCACCACCACCGATTTTCAGTTGTGCACCACGGCGGGCTTTACCAAAGGCGACCGCGCCAAGGGCAACAGACCAATCTGGATGAGGGTTATCAAGCACTGTGATTGGAGAGCCGTTCCAGTTGCCAAGTAGCTGTGTGATTCGTTCAGTGACCAATTCACTGTTAAACACACCACCATTGAGCAGCACGCCAACTGGAATTGCAGGTTTGGTGTCATCGAACTCAATAGAGTCTGAGTTTTCTAATGCGGCTTTAGATACTTGTTGGTGTGTTGCTAGGAATTCTGCAACGTGTTTACTCACCGCAGGGTCAGCCACGTAAGGCAGACCAAACTCAACCACAGCACTGCGGCGTTTGTCGGGTGTTTCAGTAAACTCAGAAAGCGGGAAGAAACCTTCCAATGCGATTTGATGAACTTCTTGTTTGGTTAAGCCAATACTCTTAGTACCGCCAAGCAGTTTAGAACCGCTGCCCAGCATGGTGATCTTCACATCATCGGGTGCATTGGCAGAAAGTAGGCTCTCTTTTGCGGCGCGAGTCTGCTGAATCAGTTTGGTTAGGCTAGAAGCATTCAGCTTTTTGTTTTGATTGAAGCGTTGCTCAGCGAGGTGAGCAAGTGCTAAATCGAGGTTATCACCACCTAGCATCAAGTGTTCACCAACGCCAATACGGTCGAGTGCGAGCTCGTTATTGCCGTCGCTATTCGCATCGAATTTGGCTTCAATTAAGCTTAAATCGGTGGTACCACCACCAACATCACACACTAGAATCAGCGGGATTTGTTGAAGTTCATCTGCTGCGGTTTGTTGGTGACGGGCATACCAGTCATAACAAACGGCTTGCGGCTCTTCGAGTAATAGAATCTTACCTAAGCCCGCCAGTTCTGCCGCTTCAAGTGTCAGCTTACGTGCGGTCTCATCGAAGGAAGCAGGAACGGTAACCACAACGTCTTGGTCTTCCAGCTTGTTGCTCGGGTTACGGTAGTTCCATGCTTGGCGAATGTGGTTGAGGTAGCTTGCACTCGCCACAACTGGCGAGACTTTATCGACATCAGCTGCGCCAGCCCAAGGCAGAATGTCGGAGTTACGATCAACCGCTTGGTGTGATAACCAACTCTTAGCACTCGATACTTGGCGGCCTTCAACCTTAGCGCCTAATTCACGAGCCCATTCACCGACGATAACGTTCTTAATATCGCCTTCAACGGGGCTTGGTTCCCACGGCATTGTCAGGTCTGAAGGGGAGATTTGACCTTGTGCTGGGTGGTAACGAAAGGATGGAAGTAGGGGCTTGCGAACCACTTCACCGGGGCCGATGAGTTGGTCAATATCGAAAAGAGAAACGGGAGCATGTTGTAGGTCGTCGTTGATTTCACAGTAAGCGACAACCGTATTGGTTGTGCCTAAGTCAATGCCGACTAAAAAACGAGGAGTTGCCATACAAAACCTTATTCTTCCAGAGTGATGACCAGTTTTTTGATAGCTTTGGTCTTATTGTTGTTATTCGTAAACGTCATTCCTGAGAAACAGGCAGGACTAGGTTGAGAACCGTATTGATAAAGAAACGGCACCCGCTAAGGTGCCGTTGATTCATTATGCTTGTTCGTTTGAGTCGTTATTCGAGTCTTCACGAACGTCGAACTCAACGTGCCATTTCTGACCGTTGTCAGTAGCAATCGCTTCTAGGTATAAGGTACCTAGCTCAGTAACGCGAGAAGCCAAAGTTACTGGAACGACTTCACCTTCGCGACGGCCTTCAGAAACCGGCAGTGTCACTTGGATTTCAGGAAGCTCATCAAGCTCTTCAGGCGCCCAGTGATCAAGGTGCGTACCCGCTTCATCTTCACGACGAATGGTTGAACCGAAGAACTGGAAGTGAACTGGCTGACCAATCACTAGACCGAACTCTTGGCTAGGTACTTGAACGCTTGAACCTTCTTCCATACCAAATGGGGCAACACACAGTGCTTCCATTGGAGGAGCCATCCCCGGGATTGCTGGCATCGCGCTTTCAATTCCTACGTAGTAAGAAGAAGCGATACCGCCACGGATACGAACGCCTTGGCCACGACGAACTGCGCCGTAGTATGAAGCGCCGCTTGCAACTGCTAGGTCTAGATCTAGACCTGAAAGCTGTTTTGCGAACTCTTCGTCAGCATTGATCAACCATTCGTTGATCGTATCTGAAAGACGATCAGCAAGTAGGTTCGATTTTAGAACACCACCATTGAACAGGATTGCTGTTGGTTTGATGAAGTCTGCCGCTGGCGCTTCTGCACCTGGCATACCTGGCATGTTTGTAAAGGGGTTGAAATCTTGCTGAGCCGTTTCGCTGTTTCCAGAAAGCGCGTTCGCTTGCTTAGAAAGGAATGCGGCAATGTGACGAGTAATACCTGCGTCTTGAGCGTAAGGCAGACCCATTTGAGTCAGTGCGCCACGTGTCTTTTGAACTGGGTGTTCAGTCACGGCCACTTTCGGGAAGAAGCCATCAACCAATGTTTGTTGTACTTCTTGCTGAGTCAGTTCTGTTTTCAGTGTTGCGCCAAGCAGTTTAGAACCACGGCTTGGAACAACGATAGGCACAGATTGCAGTTCAGCATCGTTTAGCAGTGCTTCTTTTGCATCACGACATGCGTGAGTCATAGCTTGAACCTGCCAAGGAGCCAGCTCTTTGCCTTCTTGAGCCAGTTTCATTTTCAGACGGTAAGCGAGTGCTAAGTCCATGTTGTCGCCGCCAAGTAGGATATGTTCACCTACTGCGATACGGTTCAGGCTTAGGTTGCCGTCATCTTGTGTTACTTCAACCAACGAAAGGTCAGTTGTACCACCACCGATATCGACAACAAGAACGATGTCACCAACGTTTACTTCATCACGCCATGTGTCGTTGCTGTTATCAATCCAGCTGTAAAGAGCAGCTTGTGGCTCTTCAAGAAGCGTTAGGTGAGTGAAACCAACATTACGTGCAGCTTCTGCTGTTAGGTCACGAGCCGCAGGATCAAACGAAGCAGGAACCGTGATCGTTACATCTTGGTCTGCCAGTTTGTGTTCTGGGTTTGCGTGGTTCCATGCGTCTTTAAGGTGCTCAAGGTACAATTCAGTTGTCTTAAGCGGAGAGACTTTTTCAACTTCTTCAGGGCTGCCTGCAGGAAGGAAAGCATCGCGACGGTTAACACCACCGTGGCATAACCAAGATTTTGCACTTGCCACCAAACGGATAGGGGTTTTAGAACCAAGGTTACGAGCAATTGCACCCACTAGCGCTTTCGGCTCTGAAGACCAAGGAAGAACGCGAGAGCCCGCATTCATTTCATGTTCGTGTGGTTGGTAAAGGAACGAGCCAAGTTGGCTGCGAGTTTCTACTGTACCTGGCGCCGTCAGTTGAGGGATTGGCATTACCTCAACGCGAGCGTCTTCATTGCTTGTGTCGATGAAAGACAAAACGCAGTGTGTAGTACCTAAATCGATACCAACACTGAACTTAGGTGCTTGATTTTGCTCTTGAGAAGATAGCTCTTGAGCTGAATGACTTTGGTGTTCCATTATAGCTCCACCTCTGCCGGTGCAATTACAGATGCATCGTAGTTTTCAGCAAGCTTAGGCAGGTTCATGTCAGTTGCTTTCCAACCTTTGTGAACCAGTGTGCCGTTGAACGGTGCATTGCCCGTTACATTACCTGTTAGGCGAATTTCTTGAGGGTTGAAACCTTCAGCGATAGTGATACGTGTTTCTTCATCTTCAGTGCGGATGTGAGACAGCGTTACGTAATCGGCTAATACTTTTTGACCGCCAGTGTGAATAACACGAGCTGCTGCGCCAACTTCTTCATCAGAGAATGACGTCAGGTCTTCTTTTAGGAAGTCAATTAAGCGTGCTTCTTGCTGCATGATAGACAGTAGTTGCATTGCTGAGTCTGTTGGTGCTGTAGCAAGCTTAGATTCAACTTCGACTACTTTTTCGATCACACGTTCAACTTCTACTACTTTCTCTACTTCGACAATTTTCTCAACTGGCTTTTCAACTTCAACGATCTTTTCTACTGGTTTTTCTACGACTTTCTCAACCACTTTGGTTTTACGAGAAACGGCAATTAGCAGTAGTAAAACGCTTGATGCAGTTAGGCCTGCGTGAAGCATATCAAACGTTTGTGGGATTAGGTTCAAATCAACGATCATAGTGATTTCTCTTTAAAATTGATTTAACGGTATATTCGTCGGTTCAAAGGAATATACAGGTTGGAAAGAAACTCATTGGCACTAAGCCGAAACGGTCACTTTCAAGCTATAAATATGGATGGATACTAGCATATTCAAGGCTTAAGAGTGGTATTTAATGTTTTTAATCAAGTGGGTTTTTGGTGTGTTAGCTTGAAATTTAGTCGAGATTCGGTCGAATATTGGTCGCCGATGTAAGGGCGAGGTAAACAATGCCCATTATATGTCATTTTTAAAACCAAACTTAAATGGAGCATCATTCCCTTCCGTTATATACTTTTAACTCATTAAAGCCTATTTGGAAGCAACATGCCCCACACAACCGACCCACTAACCGGGTTGAAGAGACGAACTCTCCCATTGGTCGTATTTTCGGTCAGTTTTTTGATTACTGTGTTGTGTTTTATATTAGTCGCACTCAACCAAAACCGTGCGCTAAATATGAATCTGGATAGCTTTGCTACTCACCAGACATTGAGCTTGGAAGCGTTTATCGCCAATGATGTGGCTTATATCGGTTCAGGTGCTAATTTTTTCTATTCTAACGAACCTGAAAACTGGGATAAATTTGACCGTTTTGCTCAGCAAACGATTAATGACTCAAAAAGCTTAATCGGCTTACAGTGGATGCAAAAAGTGCCGGCAGACGAGATTGCCGAGCATACCGCTAAGATGAAAGAAAAATACCCGTCTTACGAACTGTTCACGATTCCAAAACATGAAGCAAAAACCTTTGGTTACATCTTAGATGGCGAGCCGGCGTTCATTGCTAGTGACCTGTATCCAAACACACAAGCAAACGACAATGTTCTTGGCTTTTACTCTTCTCGTGAGCGCTTCAAGCTGGTTTTAGATAATATTAAACAGACGCGTAAAGCGAATATTTCAGACAAAGTTCGCTTGCTTCAAGACGGCTTAGATCAAGACACACCAAAGACAGGTATGCTGGTTTATCACCCTGTATTTGAGGGGGAAAGCGACAACCTGCTCGGCGTTGTGATTGGTGTGGTTCGCACGACTTATTACTTTGAAAACTTACTGGCTTCGGCAGTGGGCGACATGGATGTCTATATTCGTGTTACTGATACGGGTTTCGAAGCAGAAGACTCCCCAATCCTGTTTGAAACCGAGGGTTATGAAGCTGTTTCTGGCCACCACATAACAAAGACAATTGAATTGACTAACCGTGATTGGAAAGTCGATTACAAAATAGATTCATGCATCTCTTTCTATGGCTATTTGGTATTAACCGGAATTGTTTTGGTGGGGACAACCATCTCTTTGTTGTTGGCGTATATCGTTAACATGCAAATCCGAGAGAAAGAGCGTTTGTATCAAATGCTTGATAAAAGAACAGAAGAGCTTCGTTTTCTAGCCAACCATGACAGTCTTACGGAAGTTTATAACCGACGCGCTTTTAATAAGATGTTAGATAAAGCGATACAGCGAAATGAACCCTTTAGTCTTATCGGATTTGATGTCGATAAGTTCAAAGGCATTAACGACCAATTCGGCCACCCAGCTGGGGATGCTTTACTCATTCATGTGATTAAGTTGATTTCAGTGAGCCTGAAAGAGGGTGATAACCTGTTTCGTATAGGTGGAGATGAGTTCTGTATCATTTCTAGTATTACAAACCATGAAGCCCTAGACCGATATTTACAATGCATTCTAAGTACAGTGAGCCACTCTCATTGTGAGCACAAAGGTCGGCAGCTAAGTTGTACTTTGAGTATTGGTGCTGCCATTCGTGCCAACGAAAACACGGAAGAGATTCTGCAAAAAACAGACAGCATGCTCTATCAAAGTAAGTCGAATGGCCGAAATCGAGTGACAATTGCAGGCTAAATGAGCACTTGATACAACTAGGGTCGAGTTCTGTATTGGGCTCATGTACAATTTCACGAAATTTTTGACGAGAGAATTAGGCGACGTATGAATCACAATCGAGTGGTGTGTTTCGATTTGGAAATGTGCTGTTGGAGCGAAGACGGTGTGGGAACAACAGGGGAGATCATTGAAGTTGGTCTTGCTGAGATTGATCTAGCATCCGGCACTATCGTGAAGCGAGCACAATACTACGTTAAGCCAGAGAAAGACGAAGTCTCTCTATTCTGTGCCGAGTTAACGGGCATTACACCTCGCAAAATCGAAAAGCAGGGTCGCCCATTAGAGTCTGTCATCAAGTCGATGATTAAGAACTTCGGTGGTCCAAAAAAAATCTATGCAGCGTGGGGACGTGACGACCTCATTTTACACAAAGAGTGCATTGAAAAAGGCATCGAACCTCCGTTCAGCGAGTTCTTGAATATCGCGACGCTTTATCGAGTTCAGAATCGATTGAAAGACAAACGTATTGGTCACCGCGCCGCTCAAGAAGCGAAAAACATTGAGTGGGAAGGTCGTCAGCACTCGGGTTATGTCGATGCTTATAACTTGGCTAAGCTAACGCTGACGATGCTGTAGTCGTTTGCATTAAACGGCGCTCGGTTAAAAACTGAAACCAGCCAGATTGTTGTGAGTTATCCAAATCAAAGCCACCTACTTATTAGGTGGTTTTTTTGTGCCTGTAATTCAAGGAAAATTCCGTTCAAAAGAAAACTCATTTCAGCGAGTGGTTTATCAATAGTGAATGGCTACATCGCTTATTTTACGAGTGAATAATATTGGTTTGAAATTTAGCTTTTTAATTAATATTAAATCGCAGGTTGCAGCCTTGATTGGGCAGAGCTAGATGATAGCGTTAGCTCACCCAAACAAGGAGATTAGGATGAAGAACATAATTAAGTATGGTTTAGTACTGGGGGCACTAAGCGTAAGTGCGTTGGTTTCGGCACAACCCGTTGTATTGATTAACACTTTTTCAGTCGAGCCAGCCCATGAAGCCGCGACATTAACGTATTGGGAAGATGCGCGAGATGTATTGGTGAAGCAACCCGGATATATCTCTACCAAATTGCACCGCTCTTTAAGCTCGGACGCGACATACCGCTTTATCAATGTTGCTGAATGGGAAAGTAAGAAGCAATTCCATGATGCAATACAAGTGATGAGAAAAGAGCTACCACCTTTAAAAATCGAAGGGGTTTCTGCTGACCCTAACTTGTATGAAATTATTCGCGACTAATTAGGAAACCACATAATGAAAACAATTCGAGGAACCTTTTTAGCTATTTTTAGCTTTCTATTTTCAGCGATTCTATTCTCTAGCTATAGCCATGCTGCGGCATACGGCGTGTCAGTGGCTTGGAAAACCGATGACGCTCAAGCGGTATTTGAGGCAATGCCTCATCAGCAAAAAGCCTTTGCTAACTTAGTTGATGCAGGCTTGGTCCACGACATGTTCGTATCAGAAAGCTTTGTCGGAGATAAGAAATTTCCGATCATCAAGTTTGTGATTGAAGCGGACAGTGAACAGCACGTTCGAGAGTTGATTGGTAACTTACCATTCCAATTTAAAGAGCTTGTCGAGGTGACTGAAATCAGAGACATCGGTAATAAGTGGTTAAACACTGAAGTCGCTTTCAAAAACTACGCAGTCGAACTCGCTTGGACAGAGCCTGAGAATCAATTCATTGTCGATGAGATTATCAGCCAAGATTTACAAATGGTTGTCGATTGGAGCGCTCAAGGCGTGATCACGTCTGCTTACTTAAAACATCAAGAAATAGCCCAAGAGAAGCCAAACCAAAAAGCGATGATCAGACCAATCTACTCAATGGCAATATTGGCTAAAAATGAACAACAAGCTCGCGAAGTTGCCAGTCAGTTGAATGCAGTAAAGCTAGGCTTTGCTGAAGTCATGGTCAGTGAACTGGGCTTTAAACTAGATCTATAAATAAATGAGATCTATAGACAATAAGAACTAGAGAAAATGAAAGCTATCGAAAACGAGAATTATCAAAATCAATCGATATAGCTTTCTTTCTATAGACCTCATTAGTTGTTTTAATGGCTAGGCTTTGTACTAAGGTGAGTGAGTCTGCGTGACTCACTCACCTTATTGTTATTTTATTCTTGTTACTTGCTGAGCTTATATTTGGCTTAATTATTGGCTAAACTTATCACTATTCTTTTCTATGTATGGCTTGGCATTAGCTCGACCAAACAAACACCTTTTTGATGACCTTTTTATTTATGAACACCTCGCCGAAATGAACGCCAGTAGCCCTGAAAAAATCATCTTAGACGCTTCGGGTATCGAGATGATTAACAACACACTCATTGATTCGAACTTGGACAAGCGGGTGACTTTGTCTCCCTCAGAAGCCTTGATTCTTGAGTTCCTAGTGAAGAACAGCCCCAAAGCTGTGGGGCGCGACTTCTTGCTTGAGCATTGTTGGCCGGGCAGGGTGGTGACGGGCAGTTCGCTTAATGTTGCAGTGAAGAATATTCGTACAGCATTAAGTTCACTTGAGTGTGATTGCAAAATTCTAACGGTGCAAAAGGAAGGGTACAGTTTTAGTAGACCTCAACAGATCGGTGGCTACCTATCTACACCCACCTCGGCTATTCAAGTTGAAGTACCTCAATATGAAGCGCCTAAAGGTGAAGCGCTTAACGTAACCTCAGCATCAAAGAGCTCGAGTACTGAACGTGGCGACGATGAAAATGAGCCAGCCTTAACGAAGCAACCAGACTCGTATAAACAGCGTCAGGTGCAGCATTTTGTCGCGCGTCATCGCTCTCGTATCGCCGGAATATTAGTCAGCGCGTTTCTTCTCATGCTGTTTTATCAGTTTGCTTTTTTTATGGATAAGACGAGTTATCACGGCATGGATGTTTATCACGACAGTTTGAATTTTGATCAAGAGCTTTTAACTGAGTTGAATACTGTGTCAGAACTCGGTGTTGAGTCACTCTACCTGCATCGCATTGGCGTTGGGTGTCAGAACATTCAAGCTGTTGCTTTGATAAACGGGCGCTGGAAAGAGATGAGCCATCAGTTTAAATCGCTCTCTTGTGATGACGACAATGACGATGAGCGAGGATAGCCGATATGAATCGTAAGTTTTGGATGCCTATCTTGTTGACGCTTTTTGTGATTCTAAATGTAGGCTTAATTTCTGGGCTCGCAACCAAAAGTACTTATAAATTCACCGCAGAATACCCGATGATAGGCTGGGAGAAAATCTCACTTCGATTGGAAAATGGTCGAGTTAAAATGCAGTACATTGGTTACGACATGGATGGGAATGTCGCTCAAACCAAGCAAATGTTTGGTGTGTTCTTACGCTGGGGGAATCACTATTACCTTTATCAATTGGATCAAGAGCAGGCCCAAGATAAACAGACATTCAATATCAAGCACTTATATATTCAACAAACCCAAGGTAAGCGCAGTGTGTTGGTATCGAATCAGCGCGGCCTTTATGTAACGAAAAAAGGCGCGCCATTAGAACTTAAAGGCATCATGCATGGTGATAGATTACGTTAATACATAGGCTTAACGTGAATAGAAAGCCTGTGGTTAGCTTTTACCGAGGACGTTCAGCTTAGTTTTGATAAAGTCACTGTGGTCGACGTAGAGCAGTTCTGCTGTTTTACGGATCACAGAGTCTTCTATAGGGTCAATTTCCCCGTCGGCATGCGCCACTTCCCACATCGCTTTGATTAAGTCGATTCGCACCGGCTGAGATAGGTCTCTAAGTTGCGATGTAAAGTCATACAGCGATACTGATTGCTCTACTTTCGGCTCTGCTTGCGCGAGCAGCACCTTTGCTTGTTCTTCATCTAAATCCAGCAAACGCTGCAGAAGCTGTAGCTTAGCGACTCTTTCTGATTCATTGATCTGATGGTCGGCTCCCGCCACTTCACACAACAAACTCGCGATGGCGATATTAGGTGATGTGCCTTGGTTTTTGCTTAGGTCCTGGCCTTCAATCAATTGTTTAAACATTGATGTGAGAGAATTGAACATAACGAGCTCCAGTTAAAATTTGTATCGGGTTCCGTAACGCTGATAGCTATCAACTATAACCATAACTATTGGGTCTACAGAGTGTGATCGCAAGCGTCTTTACTAAAAACTGACATTACGGATACGCGAGCGATAAGGAGCATTTTATCAATCGGGCTCTGGGAAACGGGTAATTTTACCGTCGCCACTGAGTGTCGTGATCGATTGCGGTTTCCCATCAGTGTCTAGCCTCAATTCTCCAATCGCACTGCGGTTTGAAAGGCGATAGAAGGTTTGATTGTCGGGGCTTCGCTTTTCGATCTTCAAGCGTTTACGCTTAGTGAAGTAGTTCAAAACTGAGCGAGGGCTGTATAACAGACGGTCCCATACATCGCAGAATTTGAGCAGCGGAGCAGGGAACTGATTTTTAATACCACTACAGGTGATTTGATAGATGTTCGGGCTGTTGCGACGATACCTAAGCTTGATGTCATAAGCGAAGGAGTAGTGAACGTCACCAGAAAGCACCACGAAGTTGGTTGGTGTTTTGGTATGGGTAAAGATGCTGATCAGCGTATTAGCACTGCCCGGGTGTGCCATCCAGTTTTCAGCGTCAATCACTAATGGTTTGCCGATTGTGGTCGCCATCTTTTGCAGTGTTTCAATAAACTTCACGCCAAACATCGGCGCAGCAGAAACGATCACCACTTTATCTTGATTCATTAACTGATGTTGAAACTCAATCAGGGCTTCCCAGTCCATCAAACCTGAAGGTTTATTCATGCGTGATTCTGAACGCCAACGACGCGTACGAGTATCTAACACAATGACTTTGGGTGAGGTATCTATTGTGTAATGCCACTCTTCAAAGCGACTCAGCATCTCAATAAAGGCTCGATGCTTGTCTGGCTCGATGTTGTCAATAGAGTGAGTAGTCGCTGTATTGCCGGTTTCATTATGAGTTTGTTTACTAATGCGCGGTTGTTTAGCAATGAGCGGTTGAGCGACAAAAAGCTGTTTTGCTTGCTCGATAAACGTTTCGTCGAAGCTCTCCGGTTTGTTACCCCAACCCTGACACATCCAGTAAGCCGCAAGGCCGTTACCAATGACTTGGGTCGCGAACTGATTTTGGTCGACGGCATGCTCCCAACCCACGGTAAGGTTCCAATCATCCGTCACATCGTGATCATCGAAGATCATGTACGTTGGAATATGCGCGAACAGACGTTGCACTTGCGGTAAGCCAGCAATGAAATCATCCATGATGACGCTTTCATCACGCCATTGTTGCTGCTCAGTCGGTGTTAATTGGCGTCCACCTTGAGTGAAGTTATTCTCAATTAAACGTTCTCGATTGACGCATTGCCAAAGTGTCGGAGACCAAACCAACAAGTACATCGCGATAAACTCAGACAGCGTGACTAAGTGGTTTTCACAATCCGTAGAACTAAAAATCGGCACGCCACGATTCGGGAAGAACTTGTCGAGCATGGATTCTGAAGCTGTGTGGTGCGGCAAATAGTAATGACGCTGGTATAAGTGGTATTCACTGTTATACAGAGCGTCACTGCTGTTGATTTGTTTAATTTGCGAGTCAGTCGGTAAGCTCTCACCGACAAGGCCAAGCAGTTGAATCACTTGCTGAATAGCATCAAGTGTTGGGCCTGCCACATGATCGGCGTAGATCTGATCGCCGCTCATCATCAGCATATCGGGTCTTTCTGCAACGGTTTGCTCGGCCATCTTGTTGTCGGCTGCGACTAGGCTGTCTTTGCTTGGATGATGCGGATTACGGCAAGATCCATGCAGAATGTAATCAGCCGAGGTCGATATCTTAAACTCAACGCGAGATTTACCGTTGTAAACAAGGTGAGGGGCGAGCTCTTTTAGTGAACCTGACTCTGTGTGAATGTCATATTCAAGCCGCGTATTAGTCGGAAATTCACCTTGTAAGCGAATTAGTGTTACCCACGCATGCGTACCGACTTGAATCGAATCATGCTCTTCAAGCGATGAGGTATAAAACGGCTGGTCTTGTTCTGCTTCAGAAATGTCTGTTTCTTTAACATGAAGCTCGGCTCTGCCTGTAAGGGGCGAGCTGGTGGCTAACCAAAGTACCACTTCAGTCGCGGTGGTTTTTCTTAAAATGGGTCCGGCGAGTAACAGGGGAAGAGATGATGTCGTAGAGGGTTTCAATACGGTACCTAAAATCGTTGGTGGTTAGTCGTCGTGGTGCTCTTTTGTTTCGAGCTTATTCGTGTCTGGCTTTGTGGTTTCAAGCGTTGATACTTCAAGTTCTACTGAGTCAGATTCTGTTGATTCAAGTATTTCGATAACTTCCGAGCTAGAAAGTTCATGGCCCATTAGAAATATTGCCAATAGGGCATCGGCTTTGGTCTTGGTATCGGAAGGCTCGTCTAATAACAGTTCGAGCTTTTCACGAATCATAGCAATCTCGTGTTCAACAAAACCACGGCCTTCTTCATCCCCTTGGTTGTCTTCAGGGGCATTATCGAATTCAAGAAATAGCATGTCACCGTCTAGGTTGGTATCCACCAAACGCTCGGGCAACCACGCCTCACCCATAACAATATCTGGATCGGAATCTTTGGGTAAGTGATCTATAATGTTTTGTAATTCGGAGACTTTCACAATACTTTCATTTAACCGAGAATATTCTACATTGTAACGGTCAATGCCGAGCAAACCTAAAAATAGTTAGCCGTCATGGTTAATAAATGTCTATTCAGTAACACAATATTTATTACAAAGAGTTATTAGATAAGAATGAAGCTCAAATATTTACCGACTCTCCCTTTATCTGGGATGGTTTTACTAGGTAGTGCTTTCCTAAGTAGCATTTTCTTAAGTGCTAATGCGTGGGCCGCTGAAGAGCAAGAGTGGGGCATCGCTGCAATGTTCCGTACTGCGAGCATCCCTTATGACACGTCTGGTGGTGACCAATCGGTTAGCTCATTCGTACCGATGCTGTTTTTTAAGAACGATTATGTGTTCATTGACGGTACCGAGATGGGGGCATACCTCTATCAAACTGACGATGAAAAGTGGTCTTTCAATGCTATCTCTCGCATGCGCTTTATTGATATTCCTGCATCTGAGCAGAACGCGATTGAAGGCGACACGGCGGACTTTGGTGCTCAACTGACCTACCAACTTGATGATTCTTGGTCTGTCGAGACGGAATTAATGAGCGACAGTGAATACAACTTCCACGGTAACTTACGAGCTAAAGCTAAGTATGAAACCGGAGATTGGGAGTTTTACCCGAGCGCGACACTTCGTTATAAAAGTGCTGACTTCAACAGTGAGTATTACTCTGCGTCTAATGAAACCATCGGTGCCGGTGTGGACTTAAATGTTGGTGTTGAAACGCGTTACCATGTGGTTTCAAACTTGTACTTATTGGGTTCAACCAGTGTGACCCGATTGGACGATAACGCTTACGACTCGTCGATTGTTGAAGATCGTTATCAAGGTGAGTTGTACCTTGGCTTTGGCTTCTTTAACGACAAAGAGAAAGCGCCGAAACCTAAGCTGAGCAATGCGCCGTATTTACGTGTCGCACACGGCTGGGCAACGCCATCCAATATTGGCGACATCATGAAGTTCAATACAGAGAAAGACGAATACAATAACCAGCTGACGTCATTCTTCTATGGACACCCGTTAACCGATGAGATCTTCGGCTTCCCATTGGACATCTATTTGACCCCAGGTATTGCGCATCACTGGAGTTCAGACGTTCAATCAAGCAGCACTGAATACATCATCGCAATCAAAGCGTACTATACCTTTGATTGGCCAACTCAGTGGCGTGTTGGTGTGGCAGAAGGAATGTCTTACATCGATTCGATTACGTATATCGAAGGCTCTGAGATGGACCGCAAAGGGTACACCGCCAGCCATCTGTTGAACTACTTAGACTTCTCATTTGATGTCAACGTAGGCGACTTGGTCGGTAAGAATGACTTGAACAATTTATGGTTCGGTTACTCATTGCATCACCGTTCTGCAATCTTTGAAAACGCATCCCAGTTCGGACGAATCAAAGGCGGCAGTAACTACAACACGGTTTACTTCCAATATGAGTTTTAACGACAACCTGTAGTTTAAAGTTCAGTTTAACGTCATACAAGCCAACTTCCGTTTACGGGGTTGGCTTGTTTTGTATGGCTTTCACAAAAGTGGTGTGATCAATGTATTTTCTGCTTTTTGTATAAACGACTTATGTATCCTTTTTATTTGTAACCTTGCCGTAACAGCGATATTGCCTCACTCGCTCTCTATTTATCTACAGAAAACATGATAACTCTCTCACATGTTTAGCTTAAATGCTTAAAGGTTTAAGCATTAAATTTTGTTCGGGTAATCCCATAATCACAAAAGGTAAATGACCACATTGCTGACAATGTTACTCAGGTGGGAATATCCGTTGTGAAACGTTTATACACAAAGGTCGATACGAGAAATGATAAAAAAAAGCCTTTTAGCTACCTGTACCCTCATGGCTAGCATGTCTGCGTTCGCTGATGTCACAATCACCGAGCTTACCGTTAATCCACAGCTCTACCCAGTAGGGTTTGAACAACATTTACAAAGAAACTTGGACTTCTTTGTTGATGGCGTAGGTGTTGATCAAAAAGCCAAAGTTCCATACGACACGATTTTCGTCGATAAAAATGGCCAGATTGAACACGACTATTATGTCAACACAACAGAGATTGGCCTGTACCTAAATGTGCTTGTTGAAGCACATAAAAACGGCAATGCTGATGCACTAATACGTATCCATGAAACACTGGATGCGTTGGCAGGGGCTCCTACTTGGAAAGGTCTGTTCTTCTGGCCTTACGATATTGAGGGAGAGCAACTGAAACCAAACAAAGATGGCATTGTTCCCGCCGTAGATAACGCAAACTTAGCATTTGCTCTTGCTGGTGTAGCCGGCGCTTATCTTGACTCAAAGCAATCCGACGAAAAAGAAGTCGTTGCTAAGGTTGAGTCTATTCTTAAGAGCCAAACAGATGGTTGGTCAGCACTCTATGATGAAAGCCGAGGTCTGCTCTATTCTGGGTGGTCAACGAAGAAAGAAGCGCCACTATCATATCATATAGATCGTAAAGCAAATGAGAGTCGATTAGCCCCAGTCTGGGCTCACTTAATTACTCAAAACTCAGAAAATACGGTCCCGAAAACTGCGTTCAATGATATGGAGTTATATACGCAAGACTACTACCTCGATGGCAAAAAATATTCGCCTATGTTGACTTGGGATGGCGCTTATTTCCAAGGCATGCTTTCAATGATCTGGTTGGAAGAGCGAACATTGATTCCTGATTTCTCAATGATTGAAGATATGACTGAGATTCAGAAGTACCACGCGATAAAGCATCAAATTCCTTTTGTTTCTTCAGCCGCAACTGTTGACGATGGTTATGCTGCGTTCGGAGTTCCACAGTTATCAGAGTCTAAAGTCCGTTTTAATAACACAGACCTTGCAGGTGGTGAAACTGGTACGCCTCATGCGCTAGCCCTTTCTTACATGGTGAACCCATTTGAAGCTGTCAGTCTGTTAAACACAGTGATTGATTACTACCCACAACTAGAAACGCCATATGGATGGTATGACGCGATTAACGGCAAAGGTGAAACCTCGACAAAAATCTTATCTCTTGATCAAGGGATGTTCGTGGGTGCTTTCCTTTCACCTGCGATCAACAAAGATGTGCGTAAATACCTAGAAAGTAAAAATTACTACGCAGCCATCGTGGATATGTACGAGACCTTTGAACCGAATAATAAATAGAAAAGGATTTGAGTCGTGAATTTTGAAAAAGCAGTGAACATTATCAAAGCAGCAAGCATTATCCCATTCATGGCAATTGCGATTCCATCCGTTGCTTATGCTGATGAAGCGCAAGAAGAGGTGGAAGTGGGTTTGTGGAGTGACCATCAATACCGCGAGTTGATTCTGGAAACGGAGTCGGCCAAAAGTAGTAATGCGCCACCTCGAACGCGTGCACTAACGGGTATCGAATATGAACATATTGATAATGAAAACCAACCAAACGAAGAGCTTTTGCACTACATCTACGCCGATGGTTTTACGCGAGTGACAGATACCTTCAGCATGGGGTATGTATTTAAAGAGATACATCACAGTCGTGGAGGCGAAAGTACTGGATTGAGTAATTATTCAGAGCTGATTCCAAGTTTTTACTGGCGTCAAAATGACAACGTTGCATACAACCTGATGTTGTCGTACGAAAAAACGATCGGTGAATGGCATTATGACAAATACATGGCAAAACCGGGTATTGACCTGAGCTTTGGACGTCACTTTTTACACCTGAGTGCGGAGTTTGGCTACAAAGATGAAAGACAAGGCCCGGGTAGCCGTGGTGCGTTTATTGAATCTGAACCTTTGTATCTTTACCGCTTGGATAACGGCATTAATATCGGTGCAAAGGTGATCTATGTCGAGGAGCATAATGACTTCAACTACGTTGAGTTTGCCGTTAAGCCTCTAGTGCAATTTAACTTTGATAACGGCAATTACTTAGAGCTGCGTTATGAAAGAGGTACGTTAGATATGGGAACAGATCCAAGTAATCGCGACCATTATGACTATGATGTTTATGCGCTATACACCGATTTACCAATCAATGAACATTTCTCCTTATTGGCAGATATTCAGGTTAAAGATCGCCACGCAGATACGGCACCTTGGACTGGTGACCAACTAGTGTGGTTCTCCAAAGTCGGGATTGTTTGGAAGTTCTAACGAGCAACTTTAGTTACCGTGGGATTACTGATTCGCTACAAAAGACGCAAATTGGATAATCCCACACTTAACCACTTGCACTATTGTTTGGATATACCGCGAAGGAAGGTGTGACCTAAATAGTGAACGCATTTACAAATAGGAATGCAGAATCATGGCGAAAGTAACGCTACAAAATGTAAATAAAGTCTATGACAACGGCTTCCACGCTATTCACGATGTGAGTTTAGAGATCAAAGATGGTGAATTCATGGTGCTTGTTGGTCCATCTGGCTGTGCTAAATCCACGATGCTGAGAATGGTGGCGGGTTTGGAAAGCATTACCGATGGGCAGCTTGTGATTGGTGACCGAGAGTGTAATGACCTGCCGCCAAAAGACCGTGGCATCGCGATGGTATTCCAGAACTACGCTCTGTACCCGCACATGACCGCTTACGAAAACCTAGCTTTTGGTTTGGAAACGGCAAAGAAATCAAAAGCAGAAATTAAAGAACGTGTCACCAAAGCAGCCGAGCTTCTTGAAATCACGGATCTGCTAGATAGAAAGCCAAAGCAGATGTCAGGTGGTCAGCGTCAGCGTGTTGCCTTAGGGCGCGCAATGGTACGTAACCCAGATGTATTCTTGTTTGATGAGCCGCTATCCAACCTAGATGCAAAGTTGCGAGTGTCGATGCGTCGCCGAATCATTCGCCTGCATAACCAGCTTCAAGAGTCGGGTAAGCCAGCAACCATGATCTACGTAACCCATGATCAGGTTGAAGCGATGACCATGGGAGATCGTGTCTGCATCCTTAATCAAGGCCAAATCATGCAAGTCGATACACCAATGAATGTGTACCACAACCCAAAAAACAAGTTTGTTGCTGAGTTTATTGGCTCTCCAGCCATGAACATGCTTGAAGGCACTCTATTGGAACAAAGCGGAAAAGTGTGCGTTCAACTCAATGAACACACCATCGAACTGTCGCAAGCGCATCAAGATAAAGCGAAGGGGTGGGTAGGGCACCGCGTTCATCTTGGCATTCGTCCAGAGCACTTGTCGGTATCTAATCAAGCTAATCACAACACGCTACCTGCAAAAGTTGAGGCGAAAGAAGAGCTAGGGTCTGAAGTCTACTTACATGTCACCATCTTCGATAAACCGGTGGTTTGCAAATTACTCGATACAGAGCAAACACCTGATGTCGGCACTCATTGTCACATTCAACTTCAAGTCGAGAAATGCCACGTCTTTGATGACGCTTCTCAAGAAAACATCCACTACACAGAATCAAAATAAGTTTGGAGTAAAACTTTATGCACCACATTCAACCTGGATCACAAATGAGCGTTGGCAATGAAAGCCTAAACCTCACGTTCAACGCAGATGGCGTACTAGGCGCAATTCGCAGTGATCGTTTAATGGTGTCTTTGTTCGATACGCCTGACTCAGAAATGGCTATCTCGAATGTATTTCTTCGCGTTAAAGGTGAAGGCAAATTAAATGTCACACCATTACTTTTTTTTAATAACAAGATTGAAAGGTTTAAGCAGAGCGATGGTTCATTACAGTGGGTAACAACAACGGAAGACTTCGAGGCCGTTATCTCGATTAAAACTGTTGACCATGCATTTTTCTACGATGTAAATATTACGAATCTCTCTTCACAGCCACTGACTTACGACTTGATTTACGGTCAGGATGTTGGCCTCGCGGATGAAGGCGCGGTTAAAACTAATGAATTGTACTGTTCTCAATACCTAGATCATCAAATTTTTGAAAACCAGATGGGTTATGTGGTTTGTAGCCGCCAGAACTTGCCTCAATCTTCAGGCAACCCGCGCATTCAACTGGGTTCTCTTTCTCCTGTCGTTGGCTACAGCACCGATGGTTTCCAGTTCTTTGGTAAGGAGTTCAAGTTAACAGGTGAGGCCGTTGCATTAGGCGCACCTCAGCTAGAAAACCATAAATATCAATATGAGATGGGCTATATCGCGCTTCAAACTGAAGAAGTCATGCTTACAGCAGGCTCGTCTAAAGAAGTGGTTTTCTATGGTGTTATCACTCCTAATTTCCCGAAATCAAATTCAGGTGAGCCTCTGGAACTTGACGAGATTGCAGCCAAGCACGCTCAACTAACGCTGTCTGAAGAGATGGAACGTGAGCCTCTATCTTGTGTACACAAACCTAAGGGAGCCTACCTGCAGGGTAAAAAGCTGAGCAAGGAAGAGATTGCCGAGTTCTTTGGTGATACTCAGACGTTCGCCGATGTTAAAGACGGTGAGCTACTTTCATTCTTTTATGGCGACAACAAGTACGTGACCTTGCCTGAAAAAGAGAAGCATCTAGAGCGCATGACAGGCCATGTGATTGCATCGGGTAACAACCAAGATTACCAGCAATCTATTATGAGCTCGACCCACTACATTAGCGGCGTTTTCAACTCACAGCTGACGCTTGGTAATACCTCATTTAACAAACTCTTGGGTGTGTGCCGAAACCCGCTAAACCAATTCACTCATGCAGGGCAAAGAGTGTGGGTTGAAGTGGAAGGAACCTGCCGCGTATTGGGCATGCCTTCGGCTTACGAAACTGGCCAAAACTATTCGCGTTGGATCTATAAACTACTTGGCGGCTACCTAGAGATCGTTTCGTTCTCAAGTGCACAAAACCCAATGATCCAGCTGGATATCACTAAGCATGGCATCGAAGCGCCACTTTCAATCAAAGTATCACACCAACTTGTTTTCGGTAACAACGAAGGCGAAGGCTGTGTAGATATTGTAAGAGATGGCGACCTGTTCACAATGACAGGCAAAAACGAGCTGATTGAGCAATTCATGCCGCAGCTGAGCTATGGCCTTACAGTGTCAGGCATAGATGTAACGGCGGAAACGATCGGGCGTGTGGATTCTGATTCAGTGGAGTATCTGGTACTCAACGGTTCCCTTGAAAGCCGTTGTTCCATTGCGATTGGCGGAAAAACCGATGCGCTAGATACTACAGCACAATTTATGGTGTTTGAGGCGGAAAGTGATCAATACCAAAAAGGTATTCAATCCTTGACCAAAGGATTCAGTGTCGATTTCAGCGAAGATAACGGAAATAGTCAGCGTATTAATACCTGTTTGAACTGGTTCACTCACAACGCGTTGGTTCACTACTCAACGCCACACGGCTTGGAGCAATACTCTGGCGCTGCATGGGGGACGCGCGATGTGTCTCAAGGTCCATTCGAACTGTTTATGTCGATGCAGGAATACGCAAAGGCAAAAGCGGTACTAGAAGAGATCTACAGCCACCAGTATCAAGAGACGGGTACTTGGCCTCAATGGTTCATGTTTGACCAATACGCGACTATCCAACAAGAAGAAGCGCACGGTGACATCGTTGTATGGCCGCTCAAAGCTCTAGCTGATTACCTAAATACCACGGACGACATCAGTATTCTAGATGTTGAACTGCCCTACACGTTAGCAGAAGAGGGCTTTGTAAAGAGCGAAAACAACTTCACTTTAATGCACCACGTACAAACTCAAATTCAGCATATGCTTGATAACCTTGTACCGGGTACATCGCTCTCTTGCTACGGTGATGGCGACTGGGACGATACGTTACAACCAGCGAATCAATCACTGCGTGAGAACATGGTGAGTGGGTGGACAATTCCACTAACGCTACAAGCGCTTAAAGGTATGTACCAAGCACTTAAAGGCAGCGCACATCAAGACTACGCCGTTTCTTTGATGGAATTGGCAGACAAGATGGAAAGCGATTACCACCACTACTTGATTAAAGATGGTGTGATTGCTGGCTTTATCCACTTCGATCGCGATGAAGAGGGTAGCGTTAAGCAAATCGAACACTTGCTGCACCCATCGGATCAAAAAACGGGTATCAGCTACCGACTATTGCCGGCAAGCCGCTCAATCATTTCAGAAGTGTTTGACCCAGAAATGGCAAGCACTCACATGGACATCATTAAGCAAAACCTTGTTCACCCTGACGGTGTTCGCTTGATGGATAAAATGGCCGAGTACAAAGCAGGTAAGCAGAGCTACTTTAAGCGCGCAGAACTGGCAGCCAACCTTGGCCGCGAAGTCGGTCTTCAATACTGCCACGCACATATTCGATTCATCGAAGCACTGTGTAAGTTGGGCGATGCGGAAGCAGTATTCGACAACCTATACAAGATTATCCCAGTAGGTATTCAAGACCACGTGCCAAATGCCGAGCTTCGTCAGTCGAATGCGTACTTCTCAAGTTCCGATGCGAAGTTCAATGACAGACCAACGGCATACGACAACTTTGATCAAGTGAAAAACGGTGACGTTGCAGTGAAAGGCGGCTGGAGAATCTACTCAAGTGGTCCAGGTATCTACGTGAACCAACTTATCTCTAATGTATTTGGTGTTCGATTCGCGCACAACGATCTCATTCTTGATCCAGTTATCTCTCCGCGAGTTGGTCAAGCGAAGATCCACTTCGAGCTTGATGATAAGCCTGTGACCTTAGTTATCGATTTGGTTGAAGGTTCACACACTCCAAAAACTATTTCGATAAATGATGAAGTGGTGCCATTCGAACTTACTGAGAACCGCTATCGCTCTGGTGGTGCGAAGATCTCACGCGAATGGTTGCTTCAGAGATTGAGTAGTGAAGAAAACACCCTTCATATCTCCCTTTAATAATCTGTTGGGCTCAGCGATGGGCCCAACCCAAAGGCTGAGTATGAGAAAAATGCAAGGTGTGAAGAGCTGGGCTCTTAAAGGAAATAAGTGAAATGAAAGTGACCATTAAAGACGTAGCTAAAAAAGCGAATGTTTCCATCGCAACCGTTTCGTACGCAATGAATGACTGTAATCGCGTCAGTGAGAAGACGCGTCAGCATGTTCTCAATATTGCTAACGAGATGAATTATGTCGCTAACACCAATGCCAAGCAGTTGAAGCAGCGTCGTAGCTATGCCATCGGCCTGTTTTTAAACAACTGGTTTGGCCCGATTTACAGCGAGCTTGTCAAAGGTATCGAGAAGGTCTGTCACCAGCGTGGCTATGATGTCGTGGCTTGTAGCATGTATGGAAACGAAGACTCTACGGCCCACAAGTACATTCGAGATCGCGTCGTTGATGGGGCGGTGGTGTTGACCAATTCATTTGATACGGAGTTCCTAAAGTCGGTCGCGGGCCCGGATTTTCCTATGGTGGTTTTAGACCGAGAGTTAAGTGCTCCTGGCATCTACAACATCCTAATCGACAACTTTGGTGGCGCGTTCAGTGCAACCAAAGAGTTGGTGCTCAAGGGCTGCAAGGACATCTACTTCTTTACTGGACCTGACGACTCATACGATAGCAAGAAGCGACTGGATGGCTACATCTCAGCTTTGGGCTATTTCAATATGCCAGTTAAAAGCCACCATTTGATCAAAAGCGATTTCACAGAAAAAACCGCTTACAAGCAGATGAAAGAATTATTGGAACAGGGGCGGAGACCCGACGCCGTATTTGCGGCCAATGATGAGATGGCAATTGGCATTATTCGCGCAGCGAAGCGTTATGAAATAGACATCCCGAGCGAAATGAAGCTTGTCGGTTTCGACAATATAAGAATGGCAGAGTTAATGATTCCGAGTCTAACCACCGTTACCCATGAGAAAGAGGGAATGGGGGAGCTTGCAGCATCAACATTAATTAATGCGCTTGATGAAAAAGCAAAAGACTCACAAGCATTAACGATTTTGCCAACCTCATTAATTTTACGTGAAACTCTGTAGGATAGTTATGAAAAAGTGGTTGATTGGATGTGTGCTTGCGCTGAGTTCGCAAGTGTCACTCGCAGATAATACCCGTATCGAAGTCATGACCCCAGTGGGTAACTACATGGACTTTGTCCGTTCTGAGTTAGTTCCTGAGTTCAAAAAAAGATATCCCAATGTAGACGTAGTCGTATCAAACGATGAAAACCTAGAAACCCGCATGGCAGCAGGCGATGTGCCAAACCTATATGCAGGTGTATTTGGTTATCAACCAGCGAAATACGCAAAGATGGGTAAGCTCGCTTACTTAGAGCCTGTCTCTTGATCATAT